>DATMAH010000151.1:0-10160 GCA_035583735.1 Dehalococcoidia bacterium | reverse complement strand
GTGGGCGGCACGCGCGCTGGGGGCTGGCGAGATCCAGGGCCAGACGCTGCGCCTGGCCGGGAAGGCGGTGGCGGTGGTTCTCGACGACCCCCGGTTCTGGCGGCCGAAGGTCAGCACCACCTTCCACGGCCGTGACATCTTCGCGCCCGTTGCGGCGCACCTCGCGGCCGGCGCGCGCATGGAGGACCTGGGGCCGCCGGTCCGCGATCTCGCCGCGCTGCCGGTGCCGGCGCCCGTGGCCACAGGCGACGAGCTGGCGGGTGAGGTGGTGCACATCGACCGCTTCGGCAACGCGATCACGAACATCGATCGCGCGGCCTTCGATGCGTGGCGGCGGGGGCGCGAGGCCGAGGTGAGCGCAGGCGGCCGCGTGGTCGGGGGCCTGCGCGGGACGTACGCGGAGGCGCGGCCGGGCGGGGCGCTGGCCCTGTTCGAAAGCACCGGGCACCTGGAGATCGCCGTCCGCGAGGGCAGCGCGGCCGCGGCGCTGGGGCTGACCCGCGGCGCCGAAGTTCGCCTGCGGGCGCCGGGTCGAGGCGCTTCTTGACAGGTTGAGCGCTCACGGCATCGCCCGTTTTGGGCGGATGGTCGTATGATGCTGCCGCCACCCCGCGCGGAGTTCACGGGAGCCAACGATGTCGGCCATGCGCGAACGGGCCACGCAGGCGCTGCTCATCCTCGTCCTGCTCGCACTGCTCACGCTCATCGCCATGGTGGCGACGCGCGCGCAGGGTGGCCCGCTCGACCCGCCGGCGCCGCCCGGTTCGACGAGCGGCGTGCGCCTGCCCGGCACACCGATCGGGCCTCCGGTGAGCCCGGCCACCTACCCCATCGTCATCAGCGCGCCCGGACACTACTACCTGACCGGAAACCTCGTCGTGCCGGCCGATGCGACGGGGATCAGGATCTCGGCGAGCGACGTGACGCTCGACCTCGGCGGCTTCACGATCAGCGGCGGCGGCACCGGCTCAGCGGCCGCGGTCACCACGTTCGCCTCGCCCACACGGGTCACGATCGCGAACGGCATCGTGCGCGGCTTTCCTGGCTCGGGCGTCAGCACCATCGGCGCCTCCTACAGCGTGATCGAGAACGTCATCGCCACGCAGAACGTGACCGGGATGCGCATCTCGTCGAACAGCGTGGTGCGGGGTTGCGTCGCCTCCGCAAACACAGACTCCGGGATCGTCATCTCGGGCAGCAACAGCCGCGTAGAGCGTTGCATCGTGACCGATAACGCTTTTGTCGGCGTCTCACTCCAGAACGGGACAAATCTTGTCGTCGAACGTTCGACGATCGCCGGCAACAACACCGTCGGCACCTCCGTGGGCGGACTGCTGCTCAACCAGGCCGACGCAGCCACCATCCGAGACAACGACTTCTACGGGAACAACGGGCGGGACGTGTTTGTGAATTCCGCGACGGAGTACGCCATATTCCTCAACAACACGTTCGAGTGCGCCCAGATGATCACGGGCGACGGCGTAGAGACGTTCATCCCCATCAACGCCACCGAGCCGGGTACGAATCGCGCGCACCGCATGACCTGCGTGGGCCTATAGCCCCGGCCCGCCGACGCGGCGACCCCGCTGCGCTGCGCCAGCTCCCCGATCGTCAACGGGCAGGATCAGAAGGGGTCGACACGCATGAGCGTCGCGCGCGGGTTCTCCGGTGCGAAGCGCTTCCAGACGTCCCGCGCGAGCAGGTCGAGGTCGACCAGCTCACCGAAGACGAAGCCGTCGCAGGCGTCGAAGTAGTTCATCACCTGCTCGCAGACCCATTCGGCGTTCTCGTTCCACCAGAACTCCGGGATCTCCGATGGCCGGCGGCCGCGGGCGCGGACGTAGGGGCTCGTCTCGAGCGCGAAGCGGGCGAAGTCCAGCGGGTCGCCCTGGTCGAAGGTCCAGCGCACGTGCTTGCAGTGAGCCTCGTGCGTGACGATGCGGCCGCAGAAGAGGCACGTCGCCGCCTCCGGCCGCTCCTGCCCCCCACCCTGCGCCTGCCGTACCAGCGTGCCCATCGCGGACCTCCTCGCCGATCCAAACGAGGGTGCGCGAACGGGCATATCCGCCCGGCCGGCGGCCGCTCTGTCAACATCGTGGCGGCGTAAAGGATGCCGGCGACGTCAGGCGCCGAGCGCGGCGCGCAGGTTTTCGTCCAGCTTCGCCATGAACTCCGTCGTCGTCAGCCACGGCTGGTCCGGGCCGATGAGCAGCGCCAGGTCCTTCGTCATCGAACCCGACTCCACCGTCTCGACGCAGACGCGCTCCAGCGTCCGGGCGAACCCGGACACCTCCGGCGTGCCGTCGAACTGGCCCCGGTAGTCCAGCCCGCGCGTCCACGCGAAGATCGACGCGATGGGGTTCGTGGAGGTCGCTTCGCCCTTCTGGTGCTGGCGGTAGTGGCGCGTGACCGTGCCGTGCGCAGCCTCCGCTTCCACGGTCTTGCCGTCGGGGCTGAGCAGCACCGACGTCATCAGGCCCAGCGACCCGAAGCCCTGGGCGATGCTGTCGGACTGGACGTCGCCGTCGTAGTTCTTGGCCGCCCAGAGGAAGTCGCCCGGCGTCTTCAGCGCGAACGCCACCATGTCGTCGATGAGTCGGTGCTCGTACCAGATGCCGGCGTCCTTGTAGCGCGGCTCGAACTCCGCGGCGTACACCTCGGCGAAGATGTCCTTAAAGCGGCCGTCGTACGCCTTGAGGATCGTGTTCTTGGTCGAGAGGTACACCGGGTACTTGCGCTGCAGGCCGAAGTTGAAGCAGGCGCGCGCGAACCCGCGGATCGATTCGTCCACGTTGTACATCGCCAGCGCCACGCCCCCGCCCTTGAAGTCGAACACGTTGTGCTGCAGCGGCTGCCCGCCGTCGGCCGGCGTGAAGGTGATCGTGAGACTGCCCGGGCCGGGCACGACGAAGTCCGTCGCGCGGTACTGGTCGCCGAAGGCGTGGCGGGCGATGACGATCGGCGCCGTCCAGGACGGGACGAGCCGCGGCACGTTGCGGCAGACGATGGGCTCGCGGAAGACGGTGCCGTCGAGGATGTTTCGGATGGTGCCGTTCGGCGACTTCCACATCTGCTTGAGGTTGAACTCTTTGACGCGCGCCTCGTCCGGCGTGATGGTGGCGCACTTCACACCGACGCCGTACTGCTTGATCGCGTTGGCGGCGTCGACGGTCACCTGGTCGTCCGTCGCGTCGCGGTGCTCGATGCCGAGGTCGTAATACTTCAGGTCGATGTCGAGGTAGGGCAGGATGAGCCGTTCCTTGATCATCGCCCAGATGACGCGCGTCATCTCATCGCCGTCGAGCTCGACGACGGGATTCTTGACCTTGATCTTGTTCATGCGGGGTGCCCGTCCGGAACTGTGACTGCACGGGGCGCGGGCCGCAGGCCGTGCGCCGAGGCACCTTAGCACGCCCCGCTATGAGACGTGAGCCGGCGGACGCTCTGTGGTGCATCGGCGCGCCCGGAGGCGACGGCTACTTGATCGCGAGCGCGTTGGGCGGCGAGCCGACGCCGCCGCGGATGTGCAGCGGCGCCGACGTGAGCATGAACTCGTAGACGCCGTCGGCCGCGCAGTCCTCCGCCAGCGCCTCCAGGTCCCACAGCTCGCCCAGGTTCATGCCGAAGCCGGTGATGAGCTGGATGTGGAAGAAGCCCCGGCCGGGGGTGATGACGGGTGGCCACGCCTCCACGGCGATGACGTCCGTCGCGATCGCAGCGATGTGCAGGTCCCAGAGGTACGCGGCCATCTCCTCGCCGGCCAGCAGGCCCGGCGCCAGCAGGTGCTCGGCGAGCTGGGTCTGCGTCTGCGCGGGCTGCTCGCGGAACCACTGCAGCCAGCCGAGGCGGAAGATCAGCACGTCGCCCGGCCTGATCTCGACGCCCTGGCGCTCGCGGCACGCCTCCAGCGTGGCGGCGTCGATGGTCTGCGAGGAGTGCATCTCCAGCGGCGTCCCTTCCTGCTCGAGAAAGCGGCCGATGTCGAGGAGCACGCCGCGCGTGGCGACGCCGCGCTTCGCCAGGTTCTGGATGCCCAGCGTCATGCTGCCCGGCGCGAGGACCTCCTCGTGCTTGACGCCGTTGTAGAAGCCGGCGGCGGGATGGCACACGTGGCGGTGGCCGTCCCACTGTGACGACGACTGCGGGCAGAAGTTGTCGATGTACTCGTCGTACGAGATGCGCATGCCGAAGCTGCAGTCGAACATCGTCACGCGGGGCGCGGCGCGGAACCAGAACAGCGGCCGCGTCATCTCGTCGATGGGCGCGTTGAGCGAGAAGACGGCGCCCTTCTTCACCATCGAGGCGGCCTCCGCCGTCTTCCGCGGCGTGACGAGGTTCCAGGTGCCCAGCTCGTCGTGCGGGCCGAAGAGGCCCCACGACGACCGCAGGCCGAGGCCTTCCTGCACCGGCAGGTCGGCGAATCGCGGCAGCTTCTCCAGGTCGATGGCCATGACAACCTCCGTCGCGTGTTCGGTAGCCGGGTGCTGAGAAAGTCGTCCCGCCTCGTGGCTCCGGCCTTCAGCCCGCGCGGTTAGGGTTCGCGAACTGCTCTTCGCCCAGGCGAATGCCGCTCCTGTCAGTTCTCCCGCACCCTGGTAGGACAACGATAGCCGCTCCCGCCGTAGTTGACGAGCGCATTGCCGCCGCCGAGCCTTGCGCGGACAATGCGCGCGGATGCGATCCCAGACGGCCGAGGGCACAGCCGCCGGGCACGGGCCAGCGAAGCAGCCCAGGCTCGCGGCGCTTCTGCGGGCTCACGCCGGCGGGCTGGCCGCAGCGCTGGCGCTAGGGGCGCTCCTCGTGGCGCCGCAGTGGTGGCTGCGCGCGACGGACCCGGACGAGGGCGTGCGCGCGGTCCTCAGCCCCTACGCCAGCAGCGACGAAGGCTTCGACCTGGCGCTCTACGCCCCGAACATCCGCCAGGCGTACGACGGGGAGCTGCCGATCGTCGACTACTACGCTGGCGGCTCGGACGAAGTATCGACGCAATCGGGCGCGGCCTGGCTCGAGCTGACCGGCTGGCTGGGCCACGCCGCCGGCGGCATCTACAACGCGCTGCTCGCCGTGACGACGCTCGCGGCGGCCGCGACCTTCGTCTCGCTCTACGCGCTCGCGTTTCGGGTCACCGGCTCGCGGCTGCTGGCGGTCGCGGTCCTGCCGATCGCGCTGGCGTCGGCAGAGGTGCTGAAGTTCTCGGACGGGATCCTCGGCCTGCGCGAGCGCTACGTGCTGGAGGCGATCGTGCGCGTGAACCCCGGCGGCAACTTTCTGGCGTGGCTGCGGTTCCTGCCGCCCGTGATGCCACTGGCGCCGTTCTTCGCAGCGGCGATAGCCGCGCCGGAGGCCGCGCGGACGGGGCGGCGCGCGTGGATGGCGGCGGCGGTCGTGGCCCTGACGCTGCTGGTCTACAGCTACTTCTACTTCTGGTCGGCGATGGCCGCGGCGCTGGCCGGCTGGCTCGCGTGGCTGCTGCTGCGCGGCGAGCGCGAGCAGGCGACGCGGCTGGCGGTGATCGGCGCCGCCGTCGCGCTGCTGTCCCTGCCCGAGATCTTCGCCCTCGTGCGCGGCGCGCTCACGGCATCGGACGACTTCCGCGCGCGGCTGGGTGCGACGACCGGGCTGAGCTTCGAGGCATCGGCCGGCGAGATCGCGGCGCGGCTGGTAGTGGGCGCGCCGTTCCTGCTGGCGTGCCTGCGCGGGCCGGAGCGCAACCGGCTCTACGCCGCGCTCTACGTCGTGCCGCTGGTGCTGTCGCGCGCCGTGGGCATCGTGCCACAGCCGTTCCACTACAGCGACCAGGTGTGGCCGCCGTTCGCGATCCCGGCCGTGGTCGCCGGCGGCACGGAGATCTGGCGCATGCTGCCGCAGCGGCTATCGCCGTACGCGACCGGCACCGCCGTCGCGCTCGCCGGAGCAGGCCTGCTGTTCGTCTCGGCCGTGCAGGTGCGCGCGTTCCAGCAAACCGGCGACGCGTTCGCGCTGCGCGAGGACGAACGGGCGGCATTCGACTGGATCGAGGACAACGTCGCCGCGCCGGAGACGGTGGTGAGCCCCAGCCTCTCGACGAACATGTACGTGGCGTCGCTGACGCCCGCGCGACGGTACCTGCGCGAAGCGTTCGTGCCGGGCCCGTCCGACGACGAGCTGATTGAGGACTACCTGCGCGCCAGCGCGGCGTACGGTTACCCGCCGGGCGACGTGATGGAGCGGCTTGACCCTGCGTACTTCCCGCACGGCGAGTTCATCGACGACGCGCGCGCCCGCGAGGAGCTGCTGGAGTACTCGATGGCCTTCTACCTGCTGAACTGGCAGGTCACCGACCCCGACCGGATCACGGCGCGCATCCCTCGATGGCGCGCACGGTACGAGGCGCTGCTCGCGCTCGACGACCCGCTGGCGGACGGGCGCCGCGCCGACTACGTCTACTGCGGGCCTCGCGAACGGCTCTTCGAAGGCAGTGGAGCGCCCGGCGTCTACGTGCGCGTGGCCTTCCAGCAGGGCGAGGTGACGGTGTACGAAATCGCCGAAAGCGGCGCGGACGGCGCGAAGCGGTTCGGGGGCTGCTAGGAGCGGCGGCGGCCCGGCAGCGCCCACCCCGGCTGACGCTGCTCGGCGTAGCTTTGCACGAACATCGCCGCGAACACGAGCACGACGGCGATGGCGAGCACGCCGCCGATGGCGATCGGCCAGTAGCGCGAATCCTCGAGCCATTCCGCCGCCTCGGACGGGGGCCAGGTGCGGAGGACGGCGGCGGCGTTCAGCGCCAGCACCAGCGCCCAGACGATGGGCCCCTCGTTCGGATGCTGGAGCCGTCGTCCGGCGTACTCCGGCACCACCAGCATGGCGATGCCGACGATCATCGTCGTGATCACGCCCAGCGCGAGCATGTGGCGCACGGTGTCAAGCTCCCAGATGTCGAAGGTGTCGCCGTGATAGATCGCACGGCCGGCATACCACGCCATGACGACGGCGGTGAGCGCAAGCCACGCGAACGCGGACCGCACGAGCCAGAACTGCGTCTGCGACGCCGCGGCGACGCGGCTGCGGCCGACGTGCAGCGCACCGGACATCACGGCGATGGCGGCGAACGCGCCGGCGACGACGAACATGCCCGCATCGGACCAGCGCCAGCGCAGCTCCGTCGCGGCGTCGTACTCGACCGATAGCATGGCGCCCGTGTACATGACGACGCCGACGGCCATCGCCGCGGCGGCGATGCGCGCGCCCGCATCGGGCCGGGGGCGCCCCGTCAGCGTCGGCACGGCGCGCAGGCCCACGCCGCCGATGAACATCATGATGAAGCCGAAGAGCTGCGCCGCCACAAGCGCGTTCTGCCGCAGCGCTGGCGCCGCCCACAGGTCATCGCGGACGACGGGTTCGAGCGCGATGAGGTTGAGGACAGCGGCGCCGGCGTTCCCCGCGGCGCCGAGCACGAAGAAGATGCCCGTCGCCTCGGCGCGGCTGTCCGGGTGGACCAGGGTGCGCGCGATGATGGCGGCGAACAGCGCGGCCGCCGCGAGGTAGAGGACCGCGGAGAGGACGAGCGCGGCATCGCGGCCGGCCCCGGGCGACCACGGCTGCGCGAACATGCGCAGCAGCAGGCTGGCCGCGACCAGCGGGATCAGCCACAGCGCCGCGCCGGCAAAGGCGAGCGGCCTCCCGGAGAAGCGCGGCATCAGCCGGAATGCCATGCCGGTGATGAACAGCCCCGTGAAGCCGATGAGCTGGAGCTGCCCGTGCGCCTGCGCCAGCGCGTCCCAGCGGACGCCCGCGGCCCACCCCCAGTCGTACAGGCGTGCGAGCGGGAGGAGCAGCGCCACGGCGAAGCCGCCGCCCAGCGCCAGCGTGAGGCTGGACGCCAGGAACCAGCGGTACTGCGCGTCCTCCGGCTGCGCGTGATGCGCCTGCTGGACCGGCGTGAGCGGGATGGTCATCGATGCAGCTTCGCGGCTGGGGACGGCATGGGAAAGGCTGCCACGTGCGAACGTGGGCAATTCGGGCGCGATGACGCGGCGACTGGACCCCCAGCGAATCATCGAACGCCGGACGAAGATATACGCAGGGAGTCGTGTTCATGTCGCTACCGGACCATCTGGAGAGTCTTCTTGGACCGATCTCCTCAGGCATGAGGCTCGGTGAATCTGCCGGCCTGCAGATCAATCTCGCCGTGTTCAGAGGCACGCCCGTGCCCGGCGCGTCGACGTACGTCACGCTCGGTCTCAGTTCAATTCCGGCACTCCACGCGTCATGGGGTCACACCGAGCTGATGCTGGCTATACGGGGCAATTCTGCAGACGCTGCGGCCGGCGCGACTGCCCGCGAGCTGGTGGCGGGGATCCTGCGGATGGGCGTGCCTCCGCGCCGTGGCGAAGTCATGGAACTGAACCCTGCCGTCTTTCCGCCCGCCTCGTCGATGCGAGGTGTGTACTTCACCTGGCCCGTGTATCACGATGACCGACTGGCCACGTGCGTAGACGCGGCGCTTGGCCGAACGATTGTGATCGCGTGGGCCGTGCCCGTGACCGGGAGAGAGCTGGCGTACATCAAGGACAACGGGTGGGAGGCCTTCGAGAACCTCCTCGAGGCGCGCGACCCCGACCTCCTGGATCCGGGTCGACGTCCGCTTGTCGATGATCAGCAGCCCTAGCGCGGACGACCGCGCCACCGGATCCAGGCGACGTGGAAACCCGTCGCGAGACTCTTGCCGGGATCGTGCGGTGCGCTACAGGCCCTTGCCGGCGATGAAGGCGCAGAGGTCGGCCGTGCGGCAGGAGTAGCCCCACTCGTTGTCATACCACGAGGCGACCTTCACGAGATCGCCGGCGACGACGTTGGTGGTCGCCGAGTCGACGGTCGACGAGTGCGGGTCGCCCTTGAGGTCCATCGAGACGAGCGGCTCGTCGGAGACGGCGAGGATGCCCTTCATGGGGCCGGCCGCCGCCTTGCGCATCGCGTCGTTCACCTCGTCGACGCTGGTGCTCCGGCCGACGAGGGCGACGACCTCGACGATCGAGACGGTGGGCGTCGGCACGCGGTAGGCGACGCCATCGAGCTTGCCATCGACCTCGGGGATGACGAGCTTGAGCGCGCGCGCGGCGCCCGTCGACGCCGGGACGATGTTGAGCGCGGCGGCCCGCGCCTCGCGCAGGTCCTTCGACGCCATGTCGAGGAGGCGCTGCGAGTTGGTATAGGCGTGGATCGTCGTCATCTGTCCCTTCACGAGACCGAACGTGTCGACGAGCACCTTCACCGTCGGCGCCAGCCCGTTCGTCGTGCAGGATGCGTTGGAGACGACCTGGTGCTTCGCGGGGTCGTACTTCTCGGCGTTGACGCCCAGCACCAGCGTCACGTCCTCGTTCTTCGCCGGCGCGGAGATGATGACCTTCTTGACGGTGTCGTGGATGTGCGCCCGCGCCTGGTCCGCGTCCGTGAAGAAGCCGGTGGACTCGACGACGATCTCGGCGCCGACTTTACCCCACGGGATGTTGGCCGGCTCCTTCTCGGCGAAGACGGTGAGCGGCTTGCCATCGACGATGAGCCCGCCCTCGCCGACCTCGACGGTGCCCGGGTAGCGGCCGTAGTTGGAGTCGTACTTCAGGAGATGGGCGTTGGTCTTCGTGTCGTAGAGGTCGTTGATGGCGACGACTTCCAGCTCGCTGCCGTGACGCTCCTTGATCGCCTTGAAGACCTGGCGGCCGATGCGGCCGAACCCGTTGATACCGATGCGCGTGGCCATCGAGCTTTCCGTCCTTTCCCAGGCTGCGGGCGCGTGTTCGCCGCCCGCGTGGCCTCATTGTGCCCCCGGGCGGGCGCTGAATCTAGGCCCGCGGGTCGTTCGCGGGCGGCGCCTCGCCCGGGCGGGCGGGCGCGGCAGGACCGGCGCCCTCGAGCCCGCCAACGTCGCGGTAGACGCGTTCGATTTCTGCGCGGAGGTCATCGGGCGAGTCGTACGTCCGTTCAGGCAGATGCTGGAAGATGTGCAGCACCTCCGTATCGAGGCCGCCGGTGTCCTTCGCGGCCTGGAGGAGGCGGTCCTTCGGCGCCGGGAAGTCGACGCCCTTGACGGCGTGCAGATAGTCGGCGGGGGAGGCGTTTCGGGGGTCGCTATCGCGTGTCATGCGATGAGGCTACCGGGGGCGCGTCGCACCGGGCGGGCCAAA
>DATMAH010000150.1:0-4105 GCA_035583735.1 Dehalococcoidia bacterium | reverse complement strand
CCCGCCAGGCCATGGCCGCCGCTCGAACACGGTCACACGGTGGCCGCGATCAGCCAGCTCGCAGGCAGCGGCGAGCCCGGACAGCCCCGCACCAACCACCGCTACGTTCATCCGCGCGCTCCGGGCAGCGCGGGCACGGCGGCCTGCGCCCAGAGACGGGCGATCGCCGCCAGTTTCTCCCGGCCCGACAGGGATACCCGCTCACTCAGCACGTCGTACTGGCGCTGCTCGATGCGTCGCAGGATGTCGGAATAGATGCCCTGCAACACATTGACGCACATCCGCGACCGCGTATCGAGAAGAGGCAGCAGCCGCCGGCCCCGTGCGAAGTACTCGTGCGCGCGGGCGCCCTGCTGCGCCATCATTGCCGCGAAGCGGCCGTCGTAGCGGCAGGCCAGGATGTCGTCGGCGTCCAGGCCGTGAGCGGCCAGTTCGTCGGCAGGGAAGTAGACGCGGCCGCGCTCCGCGTCCTCCCGCACATCGCGCATGATGTTGACGATCTGGAGCGCAATGCCGAGGTCGATCGCATACTGCCGCGCGTCGGGGTCGCCCTTCGTGCCGAACACGGACGTACAGATAAGGCCGACCATCGACGCCACGCGATAGCAGTACCGCGACAGGTCGTCCCACGTGGCGTAGCGGTTCACGGTGAAATCCATCTCGACGCCGTTGACCAGCTCTTCAAAGAACTCCGCCGGGATGGCGTAGCGGTCGACCGCCCCCCCGAGCGCGACGAACAGCGGGCCGGCGCGGCGGCCGGCGTAGCAGTCGCGCAGGCGGGCGCGGGCGCTGGCGAGCTGGCGCTCTTGCTCCGCGCGGTCGTCCAGTTCGTCGGCGATGTCGTCGACGAGCCCGCTGAAGGCGTAGGCGGCATAGATGGCGTTTCGCTTGGGCGGCGGCAGGATTGCGAAGGCGTAGTAGAAGTTGCTTGCGCGGGCCTTCGTGTAGGCCTTGCACCAGGCGTATGCCTCGTCGAGCGAGGGAGGAGCTTCGGGACGCACATCTGCTTCGGGAACGGTGGTGACCGCCATGGAGCCTCCTAGAATCCGAGCTTCACGCGCACGCCGTGGGTCAGCGCCATCATCAGCTTGCGGCCGCGCCGGACGCGCGGGCGGCGGCTGAGCACGTCGTAGCCCGCGGCTTCGATGGCGTCGAGCACGGCCTCGCCGCCCACACGGAACAAGCGGATATCCGCCCGGGCGCGGCGATCGATCAAGGGCTCGAGCGCGCTTCCTCGCTCGAACAGCAGCCGTGCCCGGTGCGCTTCGAAGCGCATCAACGACCGGAAGGCGTCGTCGACGACGCCGGACCGGAGGCGTTGCTCGTCGTACCCGAATCGGCGCATGTCCTCGAGCGGGATGTAGATGCGGCCCTTGTGGAGGTCCACCGAGACGTCCTGCCAGAAGTTGGCGAGCTGCAGCCCGATGCATGTCGCATCGGCCAGCCGCTGGCGCTCCTCGTCGCGATAGCCGAGGACGTAGAGCACCATGCGTCCCACCGGCGTCGCCGAGTGCTCGCAGTAGTTGCGCAGTTCATCGTAGGTCGCGAAGCGCGAGACACGCTGGTCCATGCGGTTGGCTTCGATGAGACGCAAGAACGGGTCGAGCGGGATGGCGTATTGGTCCATGGTGGCGCCGAGCGCGACGAACAGCGGATGCTCGCGGCGCCCGGCCGCGCAGGCGCGGAGGTCGTGCTCCCAGCGGTCGAGGAGCGCCAGGCGGTCGCCTTCCGCTTCGTCGCCCAGGTCGTCCGTCCAACGGCAGAATGCGTAGAGCGCGAAGAAGTGCGGGCGAAGCGCCGCCGGCAAGAACCAGGAGACCACGGTGAAGTTCTCGTCGCGGCGGCGGGCGTAGGCGCGGCACCACCGGTACGCCTCGTGCACCGGCAACGCGCTGCTGGGGATGGACGTGGTCATCGCGCTCATGCCAGCGCCTTCGTCCGCGGCAGATGGACCGGCGTGCCGTGAAGCGCCCGCCGGTAGCGGCCGAGCGCCCAGAGAGGCCAATAGTTCCGGTACAGGTGGTACTTCAGCATAAAGTCGTGCGGGAATCCTGTGCCGGTGAAGTACGGCTCGTGCCACTCGCCGTCCGGGGCCTGCGTTTCGATGAGGTAGCGAATTCCCCGACGGACGGCGTCGTCGGTACCTGCGGCCTCACCGGCGAGCAGGGCCAGCAGCGCCCACGCCGTCTGCGACGCGGTGCTGGGTCCGCGCCCTCGCAAGGCGGGATCGTCGTATGACGCGCAGGTCTCGCCCCAGCCGCCGTCGTCGTTCTGGTGTGCGCGAATCCAGCCGAGCGCGCGCGCGATCCGGGGATCATCGAACGGCACGCCGGCGGCGACGAGGGCCGGCACGACGGCGGCGGTGCCGTAGATGTGGTTCACGCCCCAGCGCCCGAACCATGAACCGTCCTCCTCCTGCGCCGACCAGAGATAGTCGATGGCCTTCCGCATCATCGCGTCGTCGTGGCGGACGCCGGCCAGGGCGAACATCTCGACGATGTGCGCGGTGACGTCTTCGCTCGGGGGGTCGATCACGGCGCCGAAGTCGCAGAACGGGATCCTCGTGACGAGCGTGCTCATGTTGTCGCGGTCGAACGCGCCCCAGCCGCCGTTGGACGACTGCATCGCGCGCAGCCAGGTCATGGCGCGGGACGCTGCCGGGGCCGCTTCGTCCGGGACGTCGAGCAGCCGCAGCGCCATCAGCACCTCGGCCGTGTCGTCGGTGTCCGGGTACTGTTCGTTCGCGAACTCGAAGGGCCAGCCGCCGGGCGCGATGCCGCGCACCTTCCTCGTCCAGTCGCCGGCGGCGCGAACTTCGCGCGCCAGCAGCCAGCGAGCGGCGCGCAGCAGCGCCGGATGCGACGCCGGCACGCCCGCCTCGCGGAGCCCGATGACGGCAAGCGCGGTGTCCCACACCGGCGACACGCACGGCTGCACGGTGAACGTCTCGTCGGTTTCGAGCGCGAAGTCATGGAGCAGTCCGTGGATCCCGCGCGCCATCACCGGATGGTCAGGTGCGTAGCCCAGGCACTTCAGGGCGATAAGCGAGTACACCCAGGGGGGCTGGATGCCGCCCCACGAGCCGTCGGCCTCCTGGTGCTCGAGGATCCATCGCTCGCAGGCGCGTAGCGCGCGGCGGCGCAGCGGCTTCCACGGCGAGCGCTCGTGCGCTTTCAATGCGGCGTCGAGCGCCAGGAAGACGTTGCGTGCCGAGAGCGGGCGCCGCGCGCGCGGATGGCGGACCCGTCGCCGGTCGGCCGGGTCGACGTACAGCTCGTCGACGGAGACGCCTGGCGGCAGCGGCGCCAGCGGCCTGGCCGCCCAGACCACGAGGATCGGCACGATGGTCGCGCGTGCCCATGACGCGAACTCGTAGATGTTCACGGGCGACGACAGCGGCAGCAGGATCGCTTCCGGCGGCATGGCTGGCATCGCGCGCCAGTCGAACTGGCCGAAGAGCGAGAGCCACAGCTTCGTGAACACGCGCGTAGCGCCGATGCCGCCGTGCGCGCGCACCCAGTCCCGCGCGCGGGCCATCTCGGGAGATGCGGCATCGACGCCAGCGACCTTCAGCGCGAAGTAGGCTTCCGTCGTGACGCTGACGTCGCCGGGTCCGCCGTAGTAGATCGGCCAGGAGCCATCCGCCTGCTGCTGCTTGAGCAGGTAGTTCACGATCTTGCGCCATCGCCCGGCGTCGGCGATGCCGAGGAACTGCTCCAGCAGCAAGTGCTCGGAGGCCATGGTGACGTTGGACTCGAGCTCCGCCCACCAGTAGCCGTCGGCGTGCTGCATCTCGAGCAGCCGCGCGACGGCCCGGTCGATGCACGCGTCGAGTTGCGCGTCGAGCGGGCCATCGGCCGCCGGGAGGGTGACCGTCGCGCTACCCATACACCACCTCCAGCGGGATGGCGTCCTCGTTGCCGTGTCCGACCGGGGTGTAGGTGCCGGCCTCGATCTCGGCGACGATCTTCTCGCCTTCCTCGATGAGCGCTGCCATGAACTCGGGCTCGTCGACGGTCTTGACGACCTGGCCCTTGCGGAAGATGACGCCGCGCCCCTTGCCGCCGGCGATGCCGAGGTCGGCCATCTTCGCCTCGCCGGGGCC
>DATMAH010000149.1:0-6793 GCA_035583735.1 Dehalococcoidia bacterium | reverse complement strand
CGCCTCGCCGGCGGGGTTGCCGGCGCCGACGACGAGAGCGCGCTTGCCGGACAGCTCGAACGCGTCCGGGCCGATGCGGACGTCGCCCCATTCGTTCTGGAAGCTCACAGCGGCACCTCCGGCGCGAATCCCGTCGGCGCGAGGCCGCCGGCCAGGCCGCCGCCGTCGATGACGAAGCCCTGGCCCGTGACGTAGCTCGACGCGTCGGACGCGAGGAAGACGGCGAGCGGGCCGAGCTCCCACGCCTCGCCGAGACGCTGCGCCGGGATGTAGCGGCCGCGGGTCTGCGCGAAGGTCCGCGCCTGCTCGTTGCGGGCGGGCGCCTGCTGCACGAATCCGGGGATGATGCAGTTGACGCGGATGCCGTGCTTCACCAGCATCGCAGAGAGCGACTTGGTGAGCGCGATGACGCCGGCCTTCGCGGCGCCGTAGCCGAAGCTCATCGGATAGGCGCGCAGGGCCGTGCCGGAGGCGACGTTGATGATGACGCCGCCGCCTCCCTGCGCGACCATCTGTTTCGACGCGGCCCGCGCGCAGTAGAACGCCGACGAGAGGTTGACGTCGAGCGTGTCTCGCCAGTCCGCGTCGTCCACGTCCCACAGCTCGGCGTTGGCGCCCCGCATGTCGCCGATGCCTGCGTTCGAGAGCATGATGTCGAGCCGGCCGAACTCGTCGACGGCGCGGCGGACGAGCGCGTCGCACTGCGCCGAATCGCGCACGTCCGTGCTCTGCGCGACCGCGCGGCGGCCGAGCGCCGTGATGTCGGCGACGGTGCGGTCGATCTGCTCCTGCGTGCGCGCGGCACAGACGACGTCGGCGCCGGCGGTGGCGAGCGCCAGCGCCATCTGGCGTCCCAGCCCGCGCCCCGCGCCGGTGACGATGGCCACTTTACGGGTCAGGGAGAACTTCTCAAGGGCCATAGCCGGCTCCCTTCAGGGCGCCATTGTGGATGCAGGGCGGGCAAGAGACAACAGGCGGACGACAGAGAACAGACAACAGACAGCAGACAACAGACAGCGGGCAACCGAGGGTCGATGGAGGATGGAGGATGGACGATGGAGGATGGGCGAGGCGTCCGCCTTTGCATCGCAGCACCGCGCGATATCGAGAACGCGCTCCAATCCCTGTCATTCTGAGCCTCGGGCGCGGAATCTATTCCGTGCGCCGCCTGCGCCCCATGCGTCAGCGCCGAGAATCGCCGTCTAGCACAGCCCCCCGCGCCAACCCGGCGAAGCGCAGCACCGCCGTCCGCCAGGCATCACGGCACGGATCGTGGCCGAGGCACTCGTGCTCCACGAAGCGGAAGATCCGCAGCCACTGGTCGAACGGCACGGCCGATGGCGGGACGCTCAGCCCGAAGCCGATGTCGCGCGATAGCCGCACGATCTGCCGGCGCGTCAATCGCCAGCGCAGCGCCTCCGCGATGGTGCGCCCTGACCCGAATGTGCCGCGCACGAACGCCCGGTACGACGCATGCTCCCGCCGCTCGAGAAGCGGCGCCGGGCGATGCGCGATGTGCAGCAGCGATGTCCGCACGCGGGGCGGCGGCTCGAAATCCGCCCGGCGGAACGTGCGCGTGATGCGGAAGTCGAACACCGGCTTGTGCAGCAGCGAGAACAACGTCTCGCGCGGGACCCCGGCAAACTTCGCTGCTGCTTCGGCCTGCACGACGAGCCAGGCGTTGCTCGGCGGCGTTGGCGCTTCGATGAGGCGCCGCAGCACGTCCGAACTAATGGCGAACGGCACGTTGCCGACGACCGCGTATCGCTCTCGTGGCAGGCGGTGGCGCAGGAAGTCGCCCTGCACGATCTGGACGTTGGCACGCCCGGCGAAGCGGGCGCGCAGCCCGCGGACGAGACGCTCGTCGAGCTCGACTGCGACGACGCGAAGGCCGCGGTCGGCGAGAGCGTCGGTGATGGCGCCGCGGCCCGGTCCGACCTCGACGACCGGCTCGGCATGACATAACGGGAGGCGGCCGACCCACTGCCGTACGAAGGCGGGGTCGCGGAAGAAGTGCTGCGACAGCTCGGGCCGTCGTTGCGGGGTGCGGTTGCTGGTGGATGCGTGGCGGCGCTGCATGGCTCCTCCGGGGGCGCCCGGTGACGGCGCGATGCCACGAAGGAGTCTGTCTTCGGTTGCCGGAGGGATAGGGGAGAGCGCGGCATCAGGCGCCGTCAACGGGCACGCGATGTGTCCGTGACGTTGAGCGGACCGGCCCGCGGAGGCGGACCGGCTGCTAGCGCAGCCGAATGACGCACGCAGTCATGTCCCGGAAGCGTACGCCAACGGCACCCTCGCCGGCAACAGGACGGGCGTACGCCGCGGTGCCAGCCGGGCGCTATCTGCTACAACGGCGGCATGCCGATCGCCGCCGTCCTGCTGGTCCTGGGGGCAGCCGCGGGCCACGCCTGGTGGAACTACCTGGCGAAGGGCGCCCGCATCGACGCGCCGTTCACCTACGCCACGGTGCTCGTGTCGCTGGCGACGCTGCTGCCCGTCGCCGTCGCCGGCTACGCCGTCGTGCGCCCGGACCCGGGATGGGAGGTGGTGGGGCTGGCGCTGGTGAGCGGGTCGCTGCACACGCTGTACTTCTGGCTGCTCACGCAGGGCTACCGCGTCGGCGACCTCTCGCTCGTCTATCCGCTGTCGCGCGGCACCGGGCCGGTGTTCGCCGTCATCGGCGGCGTGCTGATCTTCGGCGAGCGGCCGTCGCCGGTGGCCGTCGCCGGCATCATGGCCGTCGTCGCCGGCGCCGTCCTCATCTCGCTGCCGCGGCGCGTCGACGTCCGGCAGGCGCTGCCGTCGGTGGGGTTCGCGCTGGCGACGGGCACGATCATCGCCACGTACACGCTCTGGGACAAGAACGGCGTGTCGCTCGTGACGCCGGTGCTGTACGCGTTCGGCATCGAAGCGGCGCGGACGGCGATCATGGGCCCGTACATCGCCGTCAGCGGTGACCGCCGCGCCGGCGTCGCCCGCGCGTTCCGCGAGCAGACGCGCGCCGTGCTCGGCGTCGGCATTCTGACGCCGCTGGCGTATCTGCTGGTGCTCGTCGCCTTCACGCTGGCGCCGGTGAGCTACGTCGCACCGGCGCGCGAGATCAGCATCCTCTTCGGCGCCGCGATCGGCCTGCGCGTGCTGCGCGAAGAGCAGCCCTTGCGCCGCGCGACCGGCGCCGCGGCGATCGTCGGCGGCGTCGTGGCGCTGGCCTTCAACTGAGCGCTGCAAGGACCAGGGACCCAGAACCTAGCCTAGAACCGAGAACCTAAGCCTGTGTCGGCGACCTCGTTCCAGGTTCTCGCTCTCGTTGTATCCTGCGGCCGTACGTCACAACGCAGGCGACGGGAGGATGACGTGGCCGAGATCACCTTCGAGCGGCAGGCGCGGACGCCGTACTCGGAGTCGTACAGCATCGAAGAGGACGGCGATGCCGTCGGCCGCGTGGACATCCACTTCACGCCGTCGAGCGCGGTCTTCGCGACGCTGTGCGTCCCGCAGGACTACGACGAAGACAACATCCAGGACCTCATCGCCGAGATCGACGAGCGCCTCGTGCTGAGCACGGACCCCTACCGCGACGACTTCGTCGTGACGGTGTGGCGCGGCCAGTACGCGGGGGAGTACTCGGAGGACGAAGACCTGTTTGACGAGGAAGAGGAGTCGAACGGGCGCGCGCCGCACGCGTGAGGGACGTTCCCCCGTGCGCGAGTCTCCGTTCACCGTCGCCGATTGCGTCCGGCCGCGCGAGGACTGGCCCGTCTTGTCACCCGGGGCGATGCGGTAGCGGCGTCAGGAGCCGGCAGCCGACGCGGGCGCCCGGCCTGCCTCGCGTGCGGCCTCGAACTCGCGGTCGCGGTCCGCGCGCTCGATCTGGACGGCGCCGTCGATCGAGCGGAACTGCGGGAACAGCAGATAGATCATCGCCACGACGGCGATGAGCATGCCGCCGCCGATCGCCACGACCGCCGGTGTCCCGATGACCTCCGCGGCGATGCCGGCCGGCACGGCGCCGAGCGGCATCATCCCGAACGTCATCATCAGCACGCTGGAGACGCGGCCGCGCACGTGGTCCGGGATGATGGACGCGATCATCGTGTTGTTCACGGTCATGAAGACCATCGACGTGAGCCCGATGAGCGCCATCATCGCCAGCGCCAGCCCGAAGAACGAATAGCTGAACGCGATCAGGAAGGCGCCGGAGAGCACCGCCGCCACGAACATGAGCTGGCCCTTGCGCCGCGAGCCGTCGAGGTTCGCCGTCAGCATGGCGCCGGCGAGCCCGCCGACGCCGGCCATCGCCTGCAGCAGGCCCAGGCCCACGGAGCCCCTGTCCCACACCTCCTCGGCGAAGACGGGCAACAGCGTCTGGTAGGGCAGGGCGAATATCATCGGCACCGTCCCGAACAACAGCAGCCCCACCAGCAGGCGATTCGAGCGGATGTACGAGAAGCCGCCGGCGAAGTCGCTGAAGAAGGTGACGTTCGCCTCACCGCGGCCCTGCGCTGGCATCTGCGGCAGGCCGAACGTGAAGAAGATCGAGAGACCGTAGATGGCCGTCATGACGGCGAAGGCGCCGCCCATGCCAATCGGCTGGATGAGGAGGCCGCCCGCCGCCGGGGCGACGATGCGCGTGACATTCATCGCGCTGGTGCCGAGCGACATGGCGTTCATCAGCAGCTCGCGCGGGACGAGGTTCGGCATCGCCGCCTGCCGCGCCGGCATGTTGAACGCGAACGCCGCGCCCGAGAACGTCGAGATCGCCAGCAGGTGCCACAGCTCGACGACGCCGGTCCAGATCAGCACCGTGTTCAGGCCGTTCAGCACGAACACCGCCGTCTGCGCGAAGAACATCAGCGTGCGCCGGTCGACGCGGTCGACGATGACGCCGGCGAACGGCGCGATGACCAGCATCGGCAGCGCGACGGTGAGCATGATCAGCGCCAGCGCCGTCTCGCTCTTCGTGATGTCGTACACCAGGTAGGCGCGCAACACGATCATCATGTTCATGCCCGAGAAGAACGCGAGCATGCCCCAGAAGTACCAGGCGTACTCGGGGATGGAGAGGGATGCGAACGTCGCGCGCCAGCCGCGGGTGGGATACGCGGCGCCGGTGGCGCTGGTCGTCGGAGGCGCTTGGGCGCTCATGCTGTGCGCGGCCTGCCCGGAGGCGCGTGTCCTTTCGTCGCCCGCGTTGTCAGCGGCTTCCGGCGCGCGACTGCTCCTCGAGATTCTGCAGCCACGCGTCGTACTGGTCGATCTTGCGCGCAAGCTCCGCCTTCATCTCGTGCATGGCGGCCAGTTTCTGGTCGATGACTGCGATCTGCTTGAGTGTCATCTCTTTCGCCTTCAGGAGCTTCGCCCGCCGCTCCGAGATCTCAGCTCCCTTCCGGTAGGACGCCTTGACCTGCATCCTCACTTCATGGGAATCGACCATCTCCTTGATCTCGGCGAGCGTGAAGCCCAACAGCGTCTGGAGCTGCTTGATCTGCTCGACGCGGCGGACGTCGTCCTCCGAGTAGAGGCGGAAGCCGCCCTCGAGGCGAGACGGCGGCTTGAGGAGGCCTTTCTCCTCATAGAAGCGAAGGGTGCGCTGCGTGACGCCCGTGCGATCGGCCACCTCGCCGATCTGCAGGTATGCCTGCTCGGGCGGCGGAGTGTCTGATGCTGACGCCTGGCGCTTGTGGCCCATGAGCTGGATCGTAGCCCTTCCTTTACGTGTACGTCAAGGTTACGGTGGCGCCAGGCTACCAGTAATCCCGGTACCGCGGGGCCTGCTGGCGCTGGATGCGCCGCCGGTTGGACGCGAAGACGTTCACCAGCGCCACGCCGGCGACGAAGCCGCCGATGTGCGCGAAGTAGGCGATGCCGCCGCCGGCTTCGGCCGTGGGCGCCAGCTCCGAGAAGCCACCGAAGATCTGCAGCACGAACCAGATGCCGATGAGCAGAAACGCCGGGATCGGCAGTGGCAGGAAGAAGAACGGCGGGACGATGGCGGTGACGGTGGCGCGCGGGAAGAGCAGGATGTAGCCGCCCATGACGCCGGCGACGGCGCCGCTGGCGCCAACGGCTGGCGTCAGGCTGTCCTGGTTCACCCAGCCATGCGCCGCTGCGGCGCCGATGCCGCAGATGAGATAGAAGGCCGCGTACAGCAGGTGCCCCATCGCATCCTCCAGGTTGTCGCCGAAGACCCAGAGGAACAGCATGTTGCCGAGGATGTGCGCCCAGCCGACGTGCATGAACATCGCCGTCAACGGCGTCGACGCCGGCTGCGGCTGCTCGCGGCAGACGAGCGCCGCCTCCACCCCGCGGGCGGCCTGGATGCCGAGGTCATCGAGCGTGCACTCGGGGATGTTGCCCCAGTGGAAGATGAAGCGGTCGAGCTCTGTGACCGGCACGCCAAGGAAGACCGTGTTCTGTCCGCTGAGCGCGATCTCGTACAGGAAGACGATGGCGTTGATGGCGATCAGCGCGTAATTGACGTACGGGACGCCGTGCGCGCGCGTCGTATCGCCGATGGGGATCATCGCGGCACCCGCGGCGCGATCGCGTCGAGCGGCCGCGCGCCGAGGGCCTTCAGGTCGATCGCGAGGCCGGCCGTCATCGCGAACACGCGCTGCGCGCGGGCGGCGAGCGCGGCATTGGCGGCGCCCATCGCGTCGCGGAATGCGCGGCCCAGCGGGAATGCCGGCACGACGCCCGCGCCGACTTCGTTCGTCACGGCGGCGACGTCGCCTGCGAAGCCGTCGCACCACGCGGCGAGCGCGTCCGCCTGCGCGCGCGCCGCCTCGACGGC
>DATMAH010000148.1:0-2214 GCA_035583735.1 Dehalococcoidia bacterium | reverse complement strand
TACGACGACGATCGCGTCCGGCGCGTCGAAGATCTACCTGCCGCTGACGGCGTACGCCGACGGCGCGGACCGGACGTGGAACGGGCGCTTCGCCGTCCAGAACCTCAGCTCTACCACGGCGTGCGTGACGATCACGTACCTGAGCAACTACACCGACGGCGAGAGCCACTGGGACCCGTACAGGCCGGGCACGCGCAACGCGGCGCGGCAGCCGGGCTGCCCGAACGGCGGGCGGCCGATCGCGCCGGGCGGGTCGCTGTTCCGCGGGCCGGCGGACTTCGGCGTGCCGCAGGCCTTCACGGGATCGGTGCGCATCGAGACGCACGAGAACGCGCAGGGCGTGAAGGCGAGCGAGCAGCTCATCACGGCGACGGCGGAGTCGTACAACACGGCGACGAAGCACTTCGCGTCGTACCGGGCGGTGGACGAGGACGAGATGAGCCGCACGGTGCTGCTGCCGCTCGTCGACAGGGAGGTGGGGCCGGGGAACGGGTGGAGCACGCACTTCCAGATCGTCAACAAGGACCCATCGCGGCCGGCGCAGGTGACGGTGCGCTTCGAGGGCTTCGACATCGCGGGCGGACAGCGCTTCGTCTCGAAGCAGAACACGCTGACGGTGAACGCGGCGCGCATGTGCTTCCAGGACCGCGACGACTTCGCGAACTGCCTGGCGCCGGGCGACGCGCTGCCGAAGACGTTCGTCGGGACGGCGCGCATCACGTCGTCGCAGCCGATCGCCGTCATCGTCAACCGCGGCTCGTACTACGACGACACGTTCACGAACTACCGCGGCTTCCGGCCGGAGGACGGCGCGCGGCGCGTGCTGCTGCCGGTGCTGAACAAGAACTACGGGCCGGCGAACGGCGGCGCGGGCTGGAACTCCTGGTTCCGCGTCCTCGTCGCCGATGGCGGGCAGGCGAACGTCTGCATCCGCTACGTCGGGCTGGACCTGCCGGGCGGCGAGCAGCGGTACTGCAAGACGGCGTTCCGCGAGTTCACGGTCTTCCAGTTCGACGAGGCGTTTCTGCCGAACGGGTTCGCCGGCACGGCCGTGCTGGAGTCGGACCGGCCGATCGTTGCGCTGGCGAACATCTACACCGACGTCTTCCCGGGCGACACGAACGTGCTGTACAACGGCGTGCCGCTGCCGTGAGGGGTGGGGGATGGGAGGGGAGAGGAAGGGAAGCAGGGCAGCGCGTCTGGAGCCCGGACCCGCCATGAGCAGCGACTAACGACTAACCAGTAACGACCAACCCCTACAATTCCCGCGTGACTGAACGACGCCGCATCGTCTACCTGGCCGACGCGCCGTACATCCACACGCAGCGGTGGGTGCGCCACTTCGCCGCGCTGGGCTGGGACGCGCACGTGATCTCGTTCCGGCCGGCGGAGATCGAAGGCGCGACGGTGCACTACGTCGACGGGCTGGAGGCGATCGGCAAGGCGCGCTACCTGGTGCACGCGCGGCGGGTGCGGGCGCTGGTGCACGAGCTGCGGCCGGACCTGCTGCACGCGCTGCACCTGACGTCCTACGGCTTCCTGGCGGGGCTGTCCGGGTACCGGCCGTCGATCGTGTCGGTGTGGGGGACGGACATCCTGGAGGCGCCGCACCTGACGCCGGCGCATCGCTGGATCACGCGGCGCGCGCTGGCGAACGCGGACGCGGTGACGGCGACGGGGCTGCGGCTCGCGGAGGCGACGCTGCCGTTCGCGCCGGCGGGGAAGCCGGTGAGCGTCATCCCCTACGGCGTCGACCTGGAGCAGTTCGTGCCGGACGGGCGGCCGCAGACGCGGGAGCGCGTCGTGGTGGGGACGGCGGGGCGGCTCTCGCCGGAGAAGGGGCTGGAGCACCTGCTGCGCGCGGCGGCGCTGCTGCGGGATGAGGGCCTCGGCGTGGATGTCGTCATCGCGGGCGAGGGCCCAGAGGAGGAGCCGCTGCGGCGGCTGTGCGACGAGTTGCGGCTGGGCGACCGGGTGCGGTTCCACCCGTGGGTGGAACACGAGCGGCTGGCGGAGCTGCTGCGCGAATACGACATCTTCGCCATCCCGTCGACGTGGGAGGGGTTCGGGGTGTCGGCGGTGGAGGCGGCGGCGATGGGGCTGCCGGTCGTCGGTTCGGACGTGCACGGCATCCCGGACGTGGTGCTGAACGGCGAGACGGGCCTGCTGGCGCCGCCGGGCGACCCGCGCGCGCTGGCGGACGCGATCGTCCGG
>DATMAH010000147.1:0-8974 GCA_035583735.1 Dehalococcoidia bacterium | reverse complement strand
CGGAGGGGCGACCGGCGTCTCGGCGGCGGCCTCATCGGCGATCGCCACGTCTTCGGCCGCCAGCGGCCGCTCGGCGAGTTCGGGCGAAACGTCTGTCTGGGACGCGGTGCGCAGATAGCTGCGGTCCGTCCGCTTTCGCTTCGGTTGGAGCCGTCCATCGCGGACGACGGGCCTGTTCTGTCGGGGCAAACGAGCACTCTCCGGGCGGAAAATCGCACCGCATTATAGCCGCTGGCCGGCCGCCGGCGACAAAACCGTCACCTGGACGGCTCGGAGGAGGCGGCCGCGCGACAAATTGCCCCACCATCGGGCCGTGGATATGATCGATCGGCGCTGACAAAGCTGCATGTTTTTCGGAGGCCAGCGTGCTGCCAACCTGGGAGTTCCCCGGCAACATCATCTACTGGGTATCGCTGGCCGGATTCCTCGCGTTCTTCGCGTACTCCGTGACGATACGCGTGGCGGTCCTTGCCCGCGGCCGCGGCGACTGGCGCTTCGACAAGCCCGTCGAGCGGCTCGTCTCGCTGGTGCCGTACCTGCTCGGCAACGCCCGTGTCGCGCGCAAGCGCTACTGGTACAGCGGCCTGCTCCACACGATGATCTGGTGGGGCTTCCTCGTCCTCCAGGTCCGCACGCTGAACTTCCTCCTCAAGGGCTTCGACCGCGACATCTCGCTCGAACATCTCGGCGGGCAGTTCTACGACGTGCTCATCCGCGCGCCGATGGACCTGTTCAACATCCTCGTCCTCGTCGGCTGCGCGATGGCGGCGTACCAGCGCGCGTTCTGGAAGCCGGCGCGCATGACCCTGAACCTCGATGGCTGGCTCATCCTCTTCTTCATCGCCTTCCTCATGCTGTCCGACGTCATGGTCAACAGCTTCGAGATCGCGACGGACCCGCACGACGGCGAGGAGTGGTCGTTCCTGGCGTACGGGCTCGCCCAGCTCTGGGACGGAATCGGGCTCTCGCAGGGCGCGCTGGAGTGGAGCCTCAACGTCTGGTGGTACGCCCACCTGTACGACTTCCTGCTCTTCCTGAACTACCTGCCCTACAGCAAGCACTCGCACGTGCTCACCGTCGCCTTCAACGTCGGCCTCCGCCGGCTGGCGCCGACCGGGCAGCTCCAGCCGATCCGCGACTGGGAGAACCTGGAACGCTTCGGCGCCGCGCAGATCGAGGACCTCACGTGGAAGCAGATGCTCGACGCCTACACCTGCACGGAGTGCGGCCGCTGCGAGATCAACTGCCCGGCGTTCCTCACCGGCAAGGAGCTCTCGCCGAAGAAGATCATGCACGACATGCGGCTCGTCATCGAGCAGCAGGTCGACAAGATCGACGCGCCGGTGTTCGTCTGGGACGCGCTGGTGCCGAAGCGCAACGGCGCCTCCGCTAACGGGGCCAGCGGCGCGCACGCCTTCGACGCGGAAGAGACGGCACAGCAGCACGATCATCCCGACGGCGAGCTGAACCTGATCTCGGCCGTCGGCTTCAACCCCATCTGGGACTGCGTCACCTGTGGCGCCTGCATGGAGCAGTGCCCCGTGTTTATCGAGCACGTGCCGTTCCTGCAGGACATGCGGCGCTACATGACGATGAACGAGGCCAACATGCCGGAGACGGCGGCCGCGACGCTCATGCAGATCGAGCAGCGCGGCCACCCGTGGCGCGGCACGCAGTTCACGCGCACGTCCTGGATGGAAGGGCTGGACATCCCCACGTTCGATGGCACGCAGAAGTACCTCTACTGGGTCGGCTGCTCGGGCGCGATGGTGGACCGCAACATCCCGATCACCCGCGCCGTCGCCCGCCTGCTGCGCGAGGCCGGCGTGAGCTTCGGTTGCCTGGGCGAGGAGGAGTCGTGCACCGGCGACCCGGCGCGGCGCCTCGGCAACGAGTACCTGTACCAGGAGCAGGCGAAGTCGCTCATCGAAGTGCTGAAGGCGAAGGGCGTGAAGCGCATCATCACCAATTGCCCGCACTGCTTCAACACGATGACCAACGAGTACCCGCACTTCGAGGGCGAGTTCGAGGTGGTCCACCACACGACGTTCCTCAACAAGCTGCTGAACGACGGCGCGCTGGTGCCGAAGCGCGAGCTGCCGCTGGCGATCACGTACCACGACTCGTGCTACCTCGGACGCCACAACGGCAACTACGACAGCCCGCGCGACATCGTCGACGCGCTGCCGGGCGCGGCGCGCGTAGAGATGCCGCGCAACCGGGCGAACAGCTTCTGCTGCGGCGCCGGCGGCTCCCACATGTGGGTGGAGGAGTCGAAAGGCAAGCGCATCAACGTCGCACGCACCGAGGAGGCGCAGGCGACCGGCGCGCAGGTGATCGCCAGCGCCTGCCCGTTCTGCATCCAGATGTTCGAGGACGGCATCCCCACGGTGCAGCCGGACGAAGAGAAGCGGATGAAGACGTTCGACGTCGCCGAGCTGCTGGAGCTGACCGTGATCGGCGCGCCCGCCGGTGGTTCTCCCGCCGCGGACGCCGTGCTCGCGGCGAACGGCGCCGCGCAGGTGAAGGACGCCGGCCCGGCGGAGCCCGTCGGGGCGGAGTAGCAGAGCTGCCCGCAGACATGAGGAAGGCCCCGCTCATGGAGCGGGGCCTTCGCTTGTCAGCCGGCTCGCTGACGTCGTCCGCACATCAGGCCTTCTGGCCCTCGATCATGCCCCTGGCCTGCACCTTGATGGTGCGCGGCTTCACGGCTTCCGCCTTCGGCAGCGTCAGGCGCAGCACGCCGTGCTCGAACACCGCCTCCGCGCGGTCCGGCTCCACGTCGGTCGGGAGCTGGAGCTGCCGTACGAAGCTGCCGGAGCGGCGCTCGCGGCGGTAGTAGTTCTGCGCCTTCTCCTCGTGCTCCTCCTTGGACTCGCCCTTGAGCGTCAGCACCTGGCCCGTGACGGAGATGTCGATGTCCTCCGGCTTCACGCCCGGCAGCGACGCCTTCACGACGACCTCGTCGTTCGTCTCGTACAGGTCGACCGGGAAGTAGGCCTCGCCCCCGTTGATGTTGAAGCGCCAGGGCCGCGCGTCATCGAAGAGGCGATCCATGGTCTGACGCAGCGACTGAAGCTCCGCGAAGGGATCCCAGCGAGTGATGTCTGCCATGTCCACGTACCTCCTGTGTGTTATGTGGTGTTGGTCTCTTGGCCGAGCCGGCTGCTGGTGTCTCGACCCGATCCTAGCAAGTGGCTGCGTCGCATGTCAAGAGAGTTGATGCCCTTCGTATAAAGTTTTCCTGCGGAACGCACACCGCGCAGCGGCCGCCGGGGGGCGGCGCGGCGGTGCGGGGCCGGCTCATGCGCGGCCTCAATCGAACGGACGAGCGGTGCTGACGCGATGGATACGGCCCCGGACGCGGCCGTCCAACGCAGAGGGACCAGCGGGAGATCGCCCGAACCACACCACCCGCCCCGCGGCGGTGGCGCTCCTACGCAGTGGGCCCGCGCCGTCCGGCGCGACGCGCTGCGACGACTCTGGACGGCGCGACAATCGCGGGATGGCGGAGGGGGTGGGATTCGAACCCACGGGCCGCTGGTAACGGCCAACCGTTTTCAAGACGGTCTCCTTAAGCCGCTCGGACACCCCTCCGCGGCTTGCAGCCCAAGTGTATCGCGGCCGACTCGCGGGCGTCGGCGGCGCCGCGGTGCCACGGCGAGATGGTTCGCGCCCGCCCCGGACGCCGGGCCCGCCCCCGGAGGAGCCGCACGCCGCCCCACCGCGACCGGACACGCACGACCTGCGACCCGCAGCTTGCAACCTCTGACCCGATGCCGCATCACGCACCACCCAGACCCGCCACCCGGGCACTCCTACCTACGGCCCCACGCCCCACCTCACACGACCCACCACCCGCTTGAGCATTGTGAAGGGCTGCACTAATCTGGCGCGTACAGGGAGGCGCCCGTGACGCTCGATACTCGCTGGGAAGACGTCGAATCGCTGCTGCGGCGCAGCGACCGCACGAAGGAGGAGTCGCTCCTCAACGCGGTCCAGCAGATTGCGCGGCAGCGTTTCGCGTTCCCCACGCCGGAGCACCCCGCCTACCGCACGTACGTCAACGTGCCGGAGGTGACGCTCGCCGTGCAGGTCGGCGACGAGCAGGTGGTGCCCGACATCGTCGTCGTCGAGAAGCTCAACACGGGTGAGACGCGCCTGGTGATGACGGCGGCCGTCGCCAACCGCGAGCAGGTGACCGAGGGCGAGGCGAAGCGCGCGTGGGCGCGCTACGCCGCCATCCCGGACCAGGCGTTCTATCTCTTCGTGCCCGTCGGTTTCGGCGCCCAGGCGAAGCAGATCTGCCGCCGGCTGAAGATCAACGTCGAAGGCTTCCGCACATGGCGGACCACGCCACGCGGCTTCGAGATCAACGACATCTCGGAGCCGGCATCACCACTGGCGGCGCTGATGCCGCCGGTCGTCCGCCGTCTCCTCGCGACGCCCTGACCACGCGGCGTCATACCGTCCGCAGGCGTGACGCGGCCATATTCGCGGCGCCGCCATCCGTCCGCACCGGCCGACCCTCGACCAGCCACTCCGGCCAGCCGCCATCGAGACGCTCCGCCTCGAAGCCGTGCTTGCGCAGCAGCGCGACGGCCTCGTCGGCGAACAGGCAGTAGGCGCCGCGGCAGTAGGCGATGATCCGCCGGTCGCGCGGCAGCTCGTCGAGCCGCCCTTCCAGTTCATCGAGAGGCACGGAGATCGCGCCGGCGACGTGGCCCGCCTGGAACTCCAGCGGCGGCCGGACATCGAGGAGCACGGCATGGCCGAGCTTGATGAGCCGGGCCGCCTCGTCGCGCGCGAGAGGCTCGCCGCCACCGCCCATGGCGTCGCGGTGCAGGCGTTCCACCTCCGGCAGCCGCTCCTCGGCGACGCGCCGCAGGGCGAGCCACAGCGCCACGACATCGGGCCCGGCAAGCCGGTAGATGACGCTCGTGCCACGCCGCGCTGAGGCGACGAGGCGCGCGCGCTTCAGTACCTGCAGGTGCTGCGAGACGTTGGCGGCGCTCATCGCGCTCTCCGCGGCCAGCGCATCGACGCCGCGCGGCGCCTGCGCCAGCAGGTCGACGAGCTCGAGCCTGCGGGGGCTCGCGAGCGCGCTCGCAACGCGCGCGAACTCGGGGTAGAGGGTGTCCTTGAAGGCGCGGTGGGCCATGGCCGCAAGTGTGCCACCGCGGGCGTGGTTCCGCAACTATTCAATTGATCTCTTGACAATAGCCCTAAGCCGCGCTAGGATCGCGCCCACACCAGCGAGGGAGGGACACCACGAATGACGACGAAACAGGTCAAGCCCGCCAACGTCGACACGGCACGGCTCCGCAGCGGCATCCAGCAGAAGTACACGGAGGTGGCGCTGGAGCCCGAAAAAGGATTCCACTTCCACACCGGACGTCCCCTGGCGGCGATGCTCGGCTACCCGGACGAAGACGTCTCGCGCCTGCCTGCCTCGACGGTCGAGTCCTTCGCCGGCACCGGCAACCCGTTTTCGATGGGCCGCCTGCGCCCGGGCGAGACCGTGCTCGACCTCGGGTGCGGCGCCGGGTTCGACTTGCTGCAAGCGGCGATGCAGGTGGGGCCGTCGGGCCGCGTGATCGGCATCGACATGACGCCGGCGATGCGCGAGAAGGCGCGCGCGGGAGCGCAGGCGCTCGGGCTCTCGAACGTCGAGGTGCGCGAGGGCTTTCTCGAAGAGCTTCCGGTAGAGGACGCGAGCGTGGACGTCGTGATCAGCAACGGCGTGCTCAACCTCACGCCCGACAAGGAAGCCGTCATGCGCGAGGTCTACCGCGTGCTGAAGCCGGGCGGCCGGTTCCAGGTCGGCGATATCGTCGTGCACATCGACGTGCCACAGGAGGCGAAGGACGACGTCGAGCTGTGGTCGAACTGCATCGCGGGCGCGCTCACGCGCGACGAGTGGCAGTGGGTGCTCGACACCATCGGCTTCAAGGACGTGCGCTGGGGCACCGAGACCGACGTCTACTCCGGCTCCAAGCACGAGTCGGACGCGGCCGAGTTCGAGACGCGCGGCGTCACGTTCACGGGCGCGAAGCCGGCATAGGAGTCACGCGTGGCGCTATCTGCGACGTTACGGAAGCGGCTGGACATCCAGGGATACGACTGCGTCGACGACAGCACGCTGGAACGCACACAGCTCTGGCTGCGCTTCTCCCCGGCCCTGTGCGGCGTGATCGCGGTCGCCGGCGTGGCGCTGGCGTCGCCGGCGATCCTCTGGGTGCTGGCCGCCATCGCCGCCGCCGGCGCCATCCTGCCGTTCCACCCGTTCGACGTGATCTACAACGCCGGCATCCGTCGCATCACACAGTCGCCGCGACTGCCGCTGAACGGACCGCCGCGGCGCTTCGCGTGCGGCATGGCCAGCGTCGGCCTCACCGCGACGGGCGCGCTCTTCGCGATCGAGTACACGCTAGCGGGGTACCTGTTCGGCATAGCGCTCATCGGCGTGGCGGCGCTGCTCACGTTCACGCACATCTGCATCCCATCGATGATCTACCGCCTTACCATAGGCCGCCGGCGCGCCCGCGCGGCTGAGGCACATGTCTGACGTCCCGGCACTTGCCGCGGAGCGACGGACGGCGCCGCGCGGGCGCGTACCCGTCCTCGGTCTCGGCGCGAACTGGCCGCAGTTCGCGTTGCTCGTCGCCACCAACGCCTTCGTCGGCGGCATGGTCGGGCTGGAGCGCTCGGTGCTCCCGGTGCTGGCGCGCGACGAGTTCGGCATCGCGTCGAAGACCGTGGGGGTCTCGTTCATCGCGTCGTTCGGGCTGGCGAAGGCGCTCACCAACCTGTACGCGGGGTGGCTCTCCGAGCGCTCCTCGCGGCGCCGCGTGCTGATCGCGGGGTGGCTCGCCGGATTGCCGGTGCCACTGATCATCATCCTCGCGCCCTCATGGTCGTGGGTGATTGCGGCCAACGCCCTGCTGGGCGTGAACCAGGGGCTCGCCTGGTCGATGACCGTGAACATGAAGGTGGACCTGGTGGGGCCGCGACAGCGTGGCCTCGCGCTCGGCATCAACGAGGCGGCGGGGTACCTGGCGGTCGGCGCCGGCGCCTTCCTCGCCGGCGTCGTCGCGAGCGCCTACGGCCTGCGGCCCGAGCCGTGGTACCTGGGCATCGCCTTCGCCGCCATAGGCCTGGCGCTCAGCGTCCTGTTAGTCCGCGATACGACGCCCTATGTGCGGATCGAGTCGGCGGGAGAGGGACGCGGGCTGAACGCCGGCGCCGCGCATGCGGCAGGCGACGGACGCGGGACGGAAGCGTCGCTGCGCCGCAGCTTCGCGCGCGGCACGTGGGGCGACCGGCACCTCGTCGGCGCGTCACAGGCGGGATTCGTCAACAATCTCAACGACGGGCTCGCATGGGGCATTCTGCCGCTCTACTTCGCAGGCCAGGGACTGTCGCTGACGCGCGTCTCCGCGCTCGCGGCGCTCTACCCGCTGATCTGGGGTGCGCTGCAGCTCGCGACGGGCTGGGCGAGCGACCTCATCGGACGCAAGCCGATGATCGTCGCCGGTATGCTGGTACAGGCGGGCGCGATCGCCGCGATCGCGCTTGCGGACACGTTCGCCGCCTGGGCGGCGGCCGTGGCGCTGCTCGGCGCCGGCACCGCGATGGTGTACCCGGCGCTCCTGGCGGCGACGAGCGACGCGACGGCCGCCGGCGAGCGCGCGACGGCGCTCGGCGTCTATCGCTTCTGGCGCGACGCCGGCGCGATCGTCGGCGCGCTCGCCGCGGGCGCGTTGAGCGACCTGCTCGGCTTCGAACCCGCGATCGCGATCGTGGCGGCGATCACGGCGGCGTCCGGCTACATCGCGTTCGTCACCTTGCGGGCGTCCGGCCCGGCAACGATGGAGGCTGCACCATGAAGATCATCCCGTTCGTCCACGAGGGTCTCGGCAACAGCTCGTACCTGGTCGGGCTGGACGATGGGCGCGCGCTCGTCATCGACCCGGACAGGAGCGTGGCACGCTACGTGCGGGCGGCGGAAGAGCGCGGCTGGCGCATCACCGGCGCCGTCGAGACGCACCTGCATGCCGACTTCATCTCTGGCGCGCGCGAGCTGGCCGCGACCACGGACGCGACGCTGTTCGTGCCGTCGGGGGCGCAGCCGCGGTTTCCGCACCGGCCGGTGGCGCCCGGGGAGACCTTGCAGGTCGACGGCGTCGAGCTGACGGCCGTGGGTTCTCCGGGACACACGCCGGAGCACCTGGCGTACGTGCTGCGGGCGGCGTCCGGGCCGCCGCGGCTGTTCAGCGGCGGTTCGCTCATCGTCGGCGGCGCGGCGCGCACGGACCTCATCGCGCCAGAGATGACGGAGCCGCTCACGCGCGCGCAGTACCGGACGATCACGTCGGCGTTCGCCGACCTGCCGGACGAAACGCTGCTGCTGCCCACGCACGGCGGCGGTTCGTTCTGCTCGGCCGGCGAGGGCGGCGGCCGCACGTCGACGCTGGGGGCGGAGCGCGCGCACAACCCGTTGCTCGCGTTCACGGACGAGGACGAGTTCACGAGATGGTTCCCGACGACGTTCCCGGGCACGCCGGCGTACTACGCCCGCATGCGTCAGGTGAACCAGGCCGGCCCGCGGCTGCGCAGCGAGATCGCGCCGCCGGCGCCGATGCCTCCGGCCGCGTTCCGCGACGCGACGCGCCGGCCCGGCGCGCTCGTCGTCGATACGCGCTCCGTCGAGGCATTCGCGGCGGGGCACATCGCCGGCTCGATCAGCATCCCGTTCCGCGAGGCCTTCGCCGTCTGGCTCGGCTGGCTGGCGCCCGCGGACCCGGCGCTGCTCATCGTGCATGACGACGCGCCGCTCTCGCGCATCGCCGACGAATGCCTGCTCGTCGGCTACGAGCGCTTCGGCGGCGCGCTGGAGGGCGGGGTCGAAGCGTGGGAGCGAGCGGGCTTCCCGCTCGCATCGGCGACGCTGACCGGCGCGGAGGGCGCGCGG
>DATMAH010000146.1:0-5273 GCA_035583735.1 Dehalococcoidia bacterium | reverse complement strand
CGTCGGCGAGTTCCTCCAGCGTCGCGCGGAAGGCCGCGACAAGCTGTGGCGGCAGCTTCTGGATGAAACCCACGGTGTCGGTCAGCAGCGCAGGGTGGAGCGCGTCGAGGTAGATGCGGCGAGTGAGCGGGTCGAGCGTGGCGAACAGCTCGTCCTTGACGAAGACCGTGCTGTCGCGCGTCAGCGCGCGCATCAGGGTGCTCTTGCCGGCGTTCGTGTAGCCGACGAGCGCGACGACGGGCACGCCCTCGCGCTCCCGGCGCCGGCGGTACAGCCGCCGCTGCTGGCGCACCGCCTCGATATCGTCCTTGAGCTTCTGGATGCGGCGCCGCACGAGCCGCCGGTCCGTCTCGATCTGTGTCTCGCCGGGACCGCGTACGCCGATGGCGCCAGGCGCCCCGGAGTTGCCGCTCAGGCGCTCGAGGTGGCTCCACTGGCCGCGCAGCCGCGGCAGCAGGTATTCGGACTGCGCGAGCTCCACCTGCAGGCGGCCCTCGCGCGTGCGCGCGCGCATGGCGAAGATGTCGAGGATCAGCGCCGTGCGGTCCAGCACCTTCACGTCGAGCGCGCTCTCCAGGTTCTTCTGCTGCGATGGTGAGAGCTCGTCATCGAAGACGACCATGGTGTACCCGCCGCCGTCCTCCGGCGACCGCCGCCGCAGCGCCTTGATCTCCTCCAGCTTGCCCTTCCCGACGTAGGTGGCGGGATTGGGCGACTCGAGGCGCTGGAGGCTCATGCCGGCCACCTCAGCCCCGGCCGTCCGCACCAGCAGCGCCAGCTCCTCCATCGACGACTCCGCGCGCCAGCCGTCGCGCTCGCCCGTGCGCTGCACGCCGACCAGATGGGCGCGCTCGGGCTCGAGCGCCGTGGAATGGAGTCCTTCGGGCCTCGGGGTGCGTCCGTTCGTTCTCGCCATCACCCCCAGCGTATCAGTCACGGGCGATCGCATGCGCCCGCGCACGCGCGGCGGAGCGCAACCGTATTCGATTGGCGCCTCGGCGACCTTAGATGACCGCCGCCGTGACGGACAGGACCGGCGGCAGCGTGCCCGGCAGCCGGCGCCACGAGTCGCCGCCGTCGATGCTCGCGAACACCTCACCGTTGGAGGTGCCCACGTAGACACCCTCCGCGTCGAGGCCGTCGGTCGAGAGTCCCTCGCGGTACACGCTCTGGTAGTCGTGCGGGCCGGGGAGTCCCTTCGTCATCGCCTGCCAGGTCTTGCCGGCGTCTCGCGTCCGCCAGACCGCCATCTGGCCGTCGGCGACGCGGAAGTTGTCGTAGAGCCCGGCGAACGCCAGCGGGAAGACGAAGACGGCGTCCGGGTCCTTCTTCGAGACGGCGATAGGGAAGCCGTGGAACGACGGCAGGCCCTCCGTGACGTCAGTCCAGCTCTGTCCGCGGTCATCGGAGCGGAAGACGCCGACGTGCGTCTGCGTCCAGAGCCGCTGCGGGTTCTTCTCGTCGATGCGCATGGCGTGCACTTCGGTCGCCGCCAACGGGTCGAGGTCATCAGGGAACTGGTCCCGGAACGCCTCGAAGGCGGCCTTGTTGAACTCGGCGCCTTTCTCGTTCGTGACGAGCAGGCGCGTCGCGAACGGCTCCCACGTCTTGCCGGCGTCATCGGTGTAGTACGACGCGCTGGCGCTGATGCTGAGGTACATGCGCCCGGTGTTCGGGTCGAACTGGATCGAGTGGAGGCAGGAGTCGCCGCCGCCGGTGCCGGACCATTTCGGCCGGTCCGGGTGGAGGTTCAGCGAGTCGACCGACGACCATGTCTCGCCCCAGTCGTCGCTGCGGAAGAGGCCTGCCGGCTGGGTGCCCGCGTACACCACGCCCGGCTGTGAGGCCGGGCCCGGCGTCACGTACCAGGTGTTCTGCACGGAGATCCCGGCGTCCTTGGGGAAGCCGAGCCCGGGGCTGCGGTAGTCCCACGTCTTGCCCAGGTCGGTGCTGCGCGCCACCGAGGGCCCCCACGCCCAGTGGTTGGCCGCCGCGTACAGCCGCGGCGTCCCGTCCCGGGTGTCGGCGGCCATGTTGTAGACCGACCAGCCGGTGTAGATGGGGTCGGACAGCTCCCACGTCTCGCGCCGTTCGTCGGAGGTGTAGATGAAGGCACCCTTCTTGGTGCCGACGAGGACGTTCACCTGCGCCATGTGTTTTCGCTCGCTTTCTAATGGGAAGTAGCGTACGCGGTCGAGTCTACTACCGGATCGACGCGCGCGCCATCGTCCGATCGACCGTGCGGCGCGACGATGCTGACACGTCCTGACAGCAGCTACTCGCCGCGCCGCGCTTGCCCGGGCGAGCGGCCGCCGTCACGCTCGCGCTTGCGGCGCCCCTCCCATCCCAGGTCGCCCGGGCGGTAGTAGCGATGTCCGGCCACGCGGTCGGGCAGGTGCTGCTGCTCCACGACGCCGCCCTCGTAGTCGTGCGCGTACTTGTAGCCGGCGCCGTAGCCCATCTGCCGCATCAGCGGCGTGACGGCGTTGCGCAGGTGCAGCGGCACCGGGTCGTTGCGCGTGTTCTGGACATCGGCGAGCGCGGCCGAGTAGGAGCGGCCGACACTGTTGCTCTTCGGCGCCAGCGCCAGGTAGAGCGCGCACTCGGCCATCGGGAAGAAGCCCTCCGGGAGGCCGATGAAGTGCACCGCTTGCTGGCAGGATGTCGCGATCAGCATCGCCATCGGGTCGGCCAGGCCCACGTCTTCCGACGCCAGGATCACCATGCGCCGCACGATGAACAGCGGGTCCTCGCCGGCCTCGATCATGCGCGCCAGCCAGTAGAGGGCGGCGTCCGGGTCGGAGCCGCGCAGCGATTTGATGAAGGCGGAGACCGTGTCGTAGTGCGCGTCGCCGGCGCGGTCGTAGAGGTAGGTGCGGTGCTGGAGCGCCTCCTCGATGTCGTCGACGGTCACGCGCCGCTCGTCCCGTCCGGCCGCGGCGGCGACGGCCGCCTCGAGCGCGTTGAGCGCGATGCGGGCGTCACCGCCGGTCGACGCGGCCAGCGACGCGAGCGCTTCGTCGTCCACCGTCACGTCCGTGTCGCCGAGACCGCGCGCGCGATCCTCGATCGCGCGGCGGAGCAGCCGCTCGATGTCGCCGGGTTCGAGCTGCTTGAGCGCGAACACACGGGAGCGTGACAGCAGCGGCCCGATCACCTCGAACGACGGGTTCTCCGTCGTCGCGCCGATGAGCGTGATCGTCCCGTCCTCGACGTACGGGAGGATGGCGTCCTGCTGCGCCTTGTTGAAGCGATGGATCTCGTCGATGAAGAGCACCGTGCGGCCGCCGCCGGCCTGCAGCCGCTCGCGGGCCTCGGCGACGGCGGCGCGAAGGTCGGCCACGCCCGCCGAGACAGCGGAGACCGGGACGAACGCCGCGTCCGTCGCCCCGGCGATGATCCGGGCCAGCGTCGTCTTGCCGGTGCCCGGCGGGCCCCAGAGGATGATCGACGGCAACGCGCCGCTCTCGACGAGGCGGCGCAGCATGCGTCCTTCACCGACGATGTGCTGCTGCCCCACGTACTCGTCGAACGAGCGGGGGCGCATGCGCGCCGCGAGGGGCGCCAGGCGGTCCGGCGCGCCGTGCGGCTCCGGCGTGCGCGGCTGGGGACGCTTGGCGGCGGTCTTGCGTGGCATGTGCCATTGTATGCGCCGCGGCGCCCTGCACGCGTCTTACGGCGCGATCGCGCCTGGGGACTTCGTGTGGTCGGCGGCGGGCCAGCGGTCTTCCTCGGCTGGCAGGGGCGTCGTCTTGCCGGTCATCCGCTCGATCTCGATGGCGTAGACCGTGATCTGCTCGAGGCGCGGGAAGAAGCCCTCCGGCCGGCCGGAGCCGGGCGCGTACTTGCGCATCAGCTCCTCGCAAAAGCGCCGCTTCACCGCTGCGTCTTCAACAACGGCGATGCTACCGAAGACGACGACGCTGTCGTAGGCGATCGACGAGTCGCACTCGAAGCGGCCGTACGCGAAGACCTCGCCCGGCTCGTCCACCTCGAAGCAGACGCGGGCGTTGTCCTCCACGTTCTGCCGGAAGTGGCCGCGGGCGCGCGAGTTGTGGACGTAGATGCGGCCGTCCATCAGCACGTACAGCAGCGGCGTGACGTACGGCTGTCCCTTCGCATCGGCCGTGGCGACGCGGCCGACGTAGCCCCGTTCGAGCAGCGCGCGTGCGGCATCCTCGGGCATCAGCTTGTCCTTGCGGCGGACTTCCGGGGCTCGGCTCATCGTGGCGCCCCCGCTTGCTTGAGTGCGACGGCGAAGCGCGCGACGCGCTCGCCGAGGGCACGTGCCTGCGCGCGGTCGTCGTCCGTGACGTTGCCATGGGCGGTCGCGCCGTAGTAGCTGCCACTCTGGCGCATGCGTTCGCTCCACGGCAGCCCGACGAACACCATGCCGTGCGCGAGCAGCAGGTGGACGAGTTGCAGCAGCGTGGCCTCGATGCCGCCGGAGCGCGACCAGCCCGCGGTGAAGGCGCCGGCGGGCTTCCCAGCGAGCTCGCCGGACTCCCAGAGATCGCCGCTGTAATCGAACCATTCCTTCAGCTTGCCGGTGATGCCGCTCCAGTTCGGCGAACCGACGATCAGCGCGTCGCACTGGGACAGCTCGCGCTGGTGTGCGTCGTCGATGCGGCGGTAGGCCAGCTCGGCGCCCTCGACGGCGCGCACGCCATCGGCGATCGCCTCGGCGAGGACTTCCGTCAGGCCGCCGCGCGAGTCGAAGAGCAGGAGTACGCGCGCGCTCATCGTCTCCCCGGGCGGCGCGGCCGGCGCAGCGCGAGCAGCAACATGCCACCGACGGCAACGGCAGAGAGCGCTGGCACCGCGTGCCGTGCCAGCGACGCCGGCATGATCAGCTCGAAGAACGTCCGCTCGTCGCCAACGCGCCGGTGCACGCGCCCGAGCGGCCACTCGCCGCCGTTCACGAACACGACGATGCCCTCCACCGAGACGGCGGCGGCCGCGGCCAGCGCGAGCCCCCGCCGCCTGCGCGTGATGCCGGCGTAGTAGATGATCGAGAGGCAGGAGACGAAGAACGCGGTTATCAGTCCGTGCATGGCCCGGACGGCCGTGATCGCCGCGCGGCTGGCGCCGGGCGCGGATGGCGGCTTGGCGATCGCACCAGGAGTGAGCGCGGCGGGCACGGCGGGGTCAGTCGCCGAGGAGGGTCTTGTAGCCCAGGCCGACGATCTCCTCGACGTACTCGCTGCGCCAGCCCGCGTTGGGGATGCGGCGGTGGTTCTCGCGGAACCAGCGGTGGTACGTCAGGTACTCCT
>DATMAH010000145.1:0-7484 GCA_035583735.1 Dehalococcoidia bacterium | reverse complement strand
CTCCCGTCACTGGCGAAGCGCCGCGAGCGCGTAGCGGCCGGTGTTCTGCTCGAGGTGGCCCTCGGCGTCGTCAATAAGCGGAGAGGTCGATGGGGCGCACGCTGGTGAAGCCGGCTGATGCGATCGCGGCGACCACCGCGTCGACGCTCGTGTAGCGGCTCGCGGGGAGCTGTCCGGTGCCGGTGCCGGCGTCAAGGACGTCGGCGGGCGGCGGCGGCAAGACGCCGGCGAGCATGTCGCGCCATGCGGCGCGCTCGGCGTCCGAGCCCGGCCCGTGCCCGGCCTGGGCGTCGTACGACGGCGCGGCCGAGTTCCAGCATGCGGTGATCTTGCGCTGGATGTCGCTCATGATGTCCACAGCATACGGCGAGGGACCGGCGTCTTGACACTGGCCGGAGTAGCTCTACGCGCGGCACCGCGGCGCGGCGGCCTACAGCACCGACTCGTTCGCCTCGAACGGCGGGAAGGGCGGGAACAGCGACTCCAGCTCGCGCCGGATCGGGTCGTCGGGCGGGAGGTAGGGCGAGAAGTCGCCCGTCGGCTCGGGGCGCTCGCGCTGGCCGGTCACCTTCGCGTCCATGATCTTGTTCTGCAGCATGATCAGCCCGGTGAGCAGCGACTCCGGCCGGGGCGGACACCCCGGCACGTAGACATCGACCGGGATGATCAGGTTGACGCCGGGCAGCACGCTGTAGCCGTAGGCGAAGGGCCCGCCCATGATGGCGCAGCCGCCCATCGAGATCGCCCACTTCGGCTCTGGCATCTGCAGCCAGATGCGCCGGATGGCCGGCGCCATCTTCCACGTGCACGTCCCGGAGACGATCATCAGGTCCGCCTGCCGCGGCGACGCCCGGAAGATCTCCGCGCCGAAGCGGGCGATGTCATAGCGCGGCGTGGCGGTGGCGATCATCTCCATCGCGCAGCAGGCCAGGCCGAACATGGTCGGCCAGAGCGACGACGAGCGCGCCCAGTTCATCACCGTGTCGACGCCGGTGAGCAGGATGTTCTGCTCGACATCGCTGTCGACGGCGGTCTCGCGCTCCGGGACGCCTACGAGGGGGATCGCTTCCTGGACCATGGCACCTGCAGTGTGCCGGATGATCGGGTTATTGGGCAATATTTCACAATTTGTCACCGGTCGCCGCGAGAGGATTGTGACGGCGGGAAGTGGCTGTGGAACGGTGCGTGGCTCCGCCCATCAGTTCAGGGGCGCCGCGGGGCAGAAGCCCTCGGGGTCGAAGCGGCAGGAGTGCGCCTTGATAAAGGCGCGCACGCGCTCGTCGCTGTAGTCGGCCGCGGCGAACGTATCGACGCGCGTCCAGGCGGCGAGGCCGATGGTATCCGGCGGCAGGTCCGAGAACGGCGCCATGACCACGCGCGCGCCGACGGACAGCTCCTGCCGGACGAGCTCGCCCATCCGGAGCACCGTCGCGCGGCACGCGTCGCTCTCGCAGTGGAAGCCGACGAAGACGCCCGCGTGCTCCTGCAAGTGCGGGACCGCCTCGCGCGGCATGTCGAACGTGTAGATCCCGGGGTCGGGCGGCAGCGCGACGACGGTGTCCTCGAGGATGACGCCGCGCTGCACGGGCAGGTGCAGACCGGACGTCGGCGGGAGCGAGGCGTAGCAGTCGTCGCGGACGGCCCCGTCATCACAGTACGGCACGCGCTCCTCAAGCGGCCACGCGGCCGTGTGACGCTTCCCCTGTGACGGCACGTAGCGGCCCGGCAGCGAGGCGCTGGTATCAGCTTCAGCGAGCTGCGCCGGCGTCGGTCCCTGCGGCGTCAGCTCCGTCAGGCCTTCCAGGAGGCCACCGCGAGCGCGCGGGCTGCCGTCGGCGCCGACGACGACATCCGTGTAGATGGCGACGTTCACCAGCGCCATGAAGGCGATCGCCGCGAGCATGAACGTCTCGAAGATGGGGATGGAGAGCCGCATCGCGGGCGTGAGTATAGCGGGTGCGTGGCGCCGGCTGTGCGGTGCGGACGGCCTGAGGAAAAGCAGCGCGGGCGGATGCCCGCACGCGCGCTGCTAGACTTTCCGGCGGATGACGCCGAAGACGCGTGTGCGGCGCGCGCTGTTCCGCACGTGGCCGCTGCTTGCCGCGCTGGCTCTGCTGGCGGGCATGCCGTTTCTTCTCTGGCAGTGCCGTGAGTCGCGCGTCGCGGTCAAGAGCGCCATCTACCTGCCGGAGATGCTGGCGCCCCTCCCCGTCCGCCCCATCGAGCTGATCAGCGACGCCCCCATCAAGGAGCGCGTCACCATCGAGTACGAGAGCCGGGACGGGCCGCGGCGCATGGAGGCCGACCTGTACCGGCCGCGCGACGCGACGGATGCGCCCGGCGTCGTCTTCTCGATGGGGGCGCCGCCGCTCGACCTCGATGACGATAACCTGACGCGCATCAGCGACGTCATCGCGCGCGCGGGGGTGGTGCTGCTCGTGCCGTTCTCGGACCGGCTCGACGAGGAGCGCATCGAGCCGGAGGAGATCGACGCGCTGGTCGCGCAGTTCCGTTACGTGCAGGAGCTGCCGGGCGTCGACGCGTCGCGCGTCGGGTTCTTCGGCGCCAGCGTCGGCGGCTCGCTCGCCCTCGTGGCGGCGGCCGACGAGCGCATCAACGACGAGGTCGCCTACGTGGTGTCGTTCGGCGGCTACTTCGACGCGATCGAGACGTTCGCCGCCGTGGTCACCGGCCACATCGCGTACAACGGCGTGGACGAGGCGTGGGAGCCGCGGCGGCACGCGAAGGACGTCGTGGCGCAGCAGATCATCAACCGCGTCGGGACGGCGCGGGACCGCGGCATGCTGTATCGCCTGTTCGTCGACCGCGAGGACGTGCCCGGCGCGGAGCTCGCGATGCTGAGCGACGAAGGGCGCGTCGCGTACGACGTGCTGTCGTCCAGCGAGCCGCAGGAGGCGATCGCGGCGATGTCGCGGCTGCCCGCCGGCGCGCTGGCGGAGCTGGAGTACCTCTCGCCGCTCACGCACGTCCATGCCCTGCAGGCGGAGCTGTTCATCCTGCACGACCAGGCCGACGAGTTCATCCCGTACACCGAGCTGCGCCGCTTCCGCGACGCCGTGGGCGGCCGGCCGGACACGCATTTCGACGAGACGCGCATCTTCGAGCACGTGGAGCCGCGGCTCGGCCAGCGCCCGGACCGGCTCATCTTCGACATGGCGCGCGTGCTGTACCGCATGTACCAGTTGCTGCTGTTGTGGGAGTAAGGGGGAGATAGAGCAAAGGGCAAAAGGGCGGAGGGCAAGGGTGAAGGGCAGAGGGCACAGGGAAGGCGAAAGCGAGAAGGGCGAGGAGAAGGCGCGACGAACAGGGTGGAGACGAGGCGTGGGCGTGGGCCCGATGCGCCACTCCCCCGGCCGCTGGCGGGCGTCAGGAGGCGGTGGGGACGAGGGAGAAGCGCATGGCGTGCGCGCCGATCGTGATCTCGTCGCCGTCTTCGAGGACGACGAGCAGGCCATCGCTGCGGCGGCCGCCGATGCGCACATCCTTGCGCGCGGGATGGCGCAGCAGGTAGCTGCCGCCTTGCCGCCAGATCGTCGTCCACGTCTCCCCCTGGCCGACGCGCGCCGGCCGGCGTGAAGCGGCATCGAGGTCCTCCAGCACGAACGGCGACCCGTCAAGGGGGATGCGGCGGCCGGCGTGCGGCCCGGCGACGAAGACGAGCTCCGCCCCAGCGCCTGCCGCCGGCGCGGCCGCCCCTGGCGCCGGTTCAGCGCCAGCCGGCGACGCGGCCTCCTCCGTCAGATCGGGGTCGCGCAGGGCGCGCAGCCTCGTCTCGGCGGCAGACTCGCGCGGTGCCTTGCTGTTGCGCCTGCCGAACAAGCGTATGCTCCGTCCAGTGGCGCCGTGCGCGGCGCCTTCGTCCCTGCTCGATCTTCGGCCGGGGGAAGTGCCGCCGGGAGTGGCGGCCGCGGCAGGCAGGCCGCCCGTCCGCGCCGGCATCGTATCGTACCGGGCGCGAAGCTGCGGGTTCGACAGCGTGCGCAGTGCCTCTTCGATGCGCTGCCGTCCGGCGCTGTGCTCGCCAGCGGCACGGCAGGCGTGGTCGTACGCGACGCGGATGATCTCGTCGTCGGCACTCGGGTGGACGCCGAGGATGGCGTACAGGTCGTCCGCGGCGGGTGCCGGCGCCGGGTGGGCGCGGTCGTACGCTGCACGGCGGTCCGTGTCCATCAGCAGCGCATACGCCTCGTCGAGCGCGCGCACCCCATCGCTGCCCGCGCCGTTCGCACGCAGCCAGGGGCGCCGGAGCAGCGCGAGATACGCCTGCACGACAAGGCCGCGCGGCGCCGAGGGATGCAGCCGGAGCGTCACGTACGGGTCGGTGGCCGGAAGCGGGGCAGGCATCGCCATCCTTGCGGGCGCTGGTCTCAGTCGATCTGCTCCAGCGCGTTGAGCGCGATCGGCCCGAGCACCACGATGAACAACGACGGCAGGACGAAGAATACCAGCGGGAACACCATCTTCGGCGCCGCCTGCGCCGCGACCTGCTCGGCGTGCTGCCGGCGGCGGATGCGGAGCTGGCGCGCCTGCACGCGGAGCACCTGCGCGATGCTGGTGCCCAGCGTCTCCGCCTGGATCACAGAATTCACGAAGACGTGCACGTCCGGCAGGTCGATGCGCTCCGCCATCGCCGTCAACGCCTCCTTGCGGGTCTGGCCGAGCGCCTTCTCGCGCAGCATCTGCCCCAGCTCCTCGCCCACGGGGCCGCGCATGCGGTCGGCGACGCGCTGAAACGCGAAGTCCAGGCTCAGGCCGGCTTCGACGCAGGTGGTGAGCAGGTCAAGGCTGTCCGGGAGTTGCTTGAGGAACTCCTCCTGGCGGCTCACGGCGTTCCGCCGCAGCCATACCAGAGGCGCCACGAAGCCCAGCGCCGCCGTAGCGGGGACGAAGATCACGCTGCGCGCGGCTTCGCCGGCTATCACCAGCAGGATGAACATCACGGCCGCCGGCAGCGTCGTCGTCACGAGCACGATCGCCATCAAGGCCGGAAGCGACAGCTTGCTGTCCGAGATCACCAGCCACTGGCGCGCCCGTCCGATGAGGGCGGTCGGCAGCAGGTTGGTGATCCGGATCAGCGCGCCGTGGACGGCCGGGTACATCACGCGCTGCGTGAACGGGTCCTCCTGTTCGACGAGGGCGCGCCGCTGGGCCGAGAGCGCGCGGATGCGGTCCTCCATGATGTTGCGGCTCCGCAGGTACCACGCGCTGAAGAGGACCAGCGAGCCAAAGACCGAGAGCGCCGCGATGACGGGCATGCGTCCTCCTACAGCTTCACATCAAGGATGCGCCGGATCGTCAGGTAGCCGATGAACTGCAGCGTCCCGCCGATCGCCAGGAGCACGAGACCGAGGGTCCTGGTGAAGAGCAGGCTCGTCTGCTCCCAGTTGATGAGGCAGAAGATGCCGAGCAGCAGCAGCGGCCAGATGCTCATCACCACGCCGGAGAACCGCATCTGCGCCGTCATCGTGCGGACCTCGCCGTAGAGGCGCTCGCGCTCCCGGAGCTGTTCGCCTACCAGGTCGAGGATCTCGGCGAGGTTGCCGCCGCTGGAGCGCTGGATGAGGACGGCGGTCACGAGCTGGTTCATCGCCTCCGAGTCCGCGCGTTCGAGCAGGCCCTGCAGCGCCTCGTCCACGGACGAGCCGACGTTCAGGTCCACCTGCATGCGGAGAAACTCGTCGGCGATGGGCGGGTCCATCTGCTCGGCCACCATCGTGACGCCATGCTGGAAGGCGAAGCCGGCGCGCAGCGCGTTCGCGATCATCGTCACGGCCTCCGGGAGCTGCTTCGCGATGCGCTCGAGCCGCTGTTCGCGCGCGCGCTTCAGCCACACTGCCGGCAGGAACGATGCGATACCCCCCGCCGCCAGCCCCAGCACGAGGGTCGGCGCACTACGGCCGATGAGCGCGATCACGATGAATACGGCGACGCCCAGGCCGATGCGGATCAGCAGGTACTCACCGACGCGCAGCTTGACGCCGGCCTGGTCGAGCTGGACCGCGACGTCCTTCGCCCATCGGCTGCTGAGGATCGTGTCGCGCAGCACCGGCAGCGTCGACGGCCCGTGGCGCCGGATCTCGTCCCAGGACAGGCCCTTGCGCTCCTGGTCGGGCCGGGCCGCCAGGTCGCGGATACGGGCAGCCGCCGGCGTCACACGCGGCCGTTGTATCACCACCAGGGCGAACAGGGCGACGGCGGCGCCCGCGAAGAGCGCCGCCAGTGCCTCAAACACCATTGCGCCGTCCTCCAGGGCTTGCCTTGAGACCCAGCATGTCCAGCTCGATCCCGCCAAGCGCGAACCGGTCGGCGAACGTCGGCACGATCCCGGTGGGCTCGAGCGACCCGACGACGACGCCGCGCTCGTCGAGGCCGCGTTGCTCGAACACGAAGAGGTCCTGCGTCGTCACCATGTCGCCCTCGCGGCCGGTGATCTCCGTTACCTGCGTGATGCGCCGCTGGCCATCGGCGAAGCGGGCGAGCTGGATCACCAGGTGCAGCGCCGACGCGATCTGCTCGCGGATCGCCCGCACCGGCAGCTCAAACCCGGCCATCATCACCATGTTCTCGATGCGGGTGAGGGCGTCGCGCGGCGAGTTGGCGTGGATCGTCGTGAGCGACCCTTCGTGCCCGGTGTTCATCGCCTGCAGCATGTCGAACGCCTCGGAGCCGCGGACTTCGCCGATGATGATGCGGTCCGGGCGCATGCGCAACGCGTTCTTCACCAGGTCGCGCTGGGTGACCTCGTTCTTGCCCTCGATGTTGGCCGGGCGCGCCTCCATCGCGACGACGTGCGACTGCTGCAGCCGCATCTCGATGGGGTCCTCGATCGAGATGATGCGCTCGCTGTCCGGGATGGACGCGGAGAGCGCGTTGAGGAGCGTCGTCTTGCCGGTGCCCGTGCCGCCGGAGATGACGATGTTCAGCCGCTGCTTCACGCACGCTTCCAGGAAGCGCACCAGGTCTTCGGTGAGGGTGCCGTTGTTGACGAGGTCCGCCATGCGGAACATCTCGCGGCGGAACTTGCGGATGGTGAGGGTCGGGCTGCGCGGCACCAGCGGCGGGATGACGATGTTGACGCGCGAGCCGTCCGGCAAGCGCGCATCCACATACGGCGACGACTCGTCGATGCGCCGCCCCAGCGGCGCGATGATGCGCTCGATGATGCGCATGATGTGGCCGGCGTCCCGGAAGCGCAGCGGCGAGCGATAGATCCGCCCGTCGCGCTCGAAGAAGATCTCGTCCGGCGCGTTCACCATCAGCTCTGAGATCGTGTCGTCGTTGATCAGCACCTGCAGCGGCCCGTACCCGACGGCCTCATCGATGACGCGCGTGATCACGCGCTCACGGTCTTCCCCCAGAAGCGAGGGATAGAGCTGCGTGACGAGCTGGCGCGCTGCCACCGTGACGGCCTCCCGCGCGCGGCTGACCTCCAGCTTTTCGAGCGCCGCCATGTCCATGTCCTG
>DATMAH010000144.1:0-4089 GCA_035583735.1 Dehalococcoidia bacterium | reverse complement strand
CAGCGTCGTCGTCGCCTGCGTGGGCGGGAACTTGTAGGCGATCGCCCAGCGCGGCTCGCGCCCGACGGCGCCGAGCTGCCGCTGCAGCGCGATCTCGTCGACCTTGATCACGATGCCGTCGATCTCGTAGTCCAGCGTCTCACGCCGCTCCACCCATCCCTGGCAGAACGCGATCACCTCATCGAGCGAGTCGAAGCGCTGGATGTTCGGGTTGACCTTGAACCCGATCTCCCTCAGCCACCCCAGCACCTCCCAGTGGGAGCGCGGGTCCTGTCCCCCCTCCTGCCAGCCGAGCTGGTACCAGAACGCATCGAGCGGGCGCGAGGCCGTGATCTTCGGGTCGAGCTGCCGCACCGATCCGGCGGCGGAGTTCCGCGGCGATGCGAAGAGCGGCAGCCCCTGCTCGCCGCGCTCCAAGTTGAGCTGCTCGAACCCGGACTTCGTCATGTAGATCTCGCCGCGCACCTCGAAGCGGCGCGGCAGGTCGCCGCTGAGCCGCTGCGGGATCGAGCGGATGGTGCGTACGTTCGGTGTGATGTTCTCGCCGCGCATGCCGTCGCCGCGCGTGGCGGCTGTGACCAGCCGCCCCTCCTCGTACACGAGCGCGCACGCGAGCCCGTCGATCTTCGGCTCGCAGACCATGGCGAAATCGTCGCGCTCCACCATGTTCGAGACGCGCCGGTGCCACGCGCGAAGGTCTTCCTCCTTGAACGCGTTGGCAAGCGAGAGCAGGGGCACGCGGTGCTCGACGATGCCCAGCGTCTCCACCGGCGCGCCGCCGACGCGCTGCGTCGGCGAGTCCGGCGTGATCAGCTCCGGGTGCCGCGCCTCGATCTCGCGCAGCTCCCGCATGAGCGCGTCGTACTCGGCGTCGGAGATCTCCGGCTGGTCGAGGACGAAGTAACGGTAGTCGTGGTAGGCGATCTGCGACCGCAGCTCCTCGGCGCGGAGCTTCGCCTGCTGGAAGTCCTGGGTTTCGGCGCTCTGGCTGCGGGCCACCACGCTCCGAGTATAGGAGGCCCCCGCACCGGAGGGCAGCGCACTGGCCCGAAGCGCCGTGCTGCGGCACGATGCCCCCGGCAAGACGGGCGAGCACAGACGAGGGAGACGGAGATGGCAGGCAGGCTCGATGGCAAGCGCGCGCTGGTGACGGGGGCTGGCATGGGCATCGGCCGCGCGATCGCCGTGCGGTTCGCGCAGGAGGGTGCGCGCGTCCTCGTGTCCGACATCAACGACGAGGCGGCGCAGGCCGTCGCACGCGCGATCAGCGCCCCGGTCAACCACTGCGACACCTCCGACGAGGCGCAGGTGCAAGCGGCGATCCAGCAGGCCGCGAGCGAGTTTGGCGGCGTCGACATCATCGTCAACAACGCCGGCGTGGGCGCGGGCGTGCCGTGGGACAGGATGATCGCCATCAACCTCAGCGGCGTGTACTACGGCTGCCTGCACGGCGCCGAGGCGATCGCGCGGAGCGGCGGCGGTGCCATCGTCAACATGTCGTCGATGCTCGGGCTCGTCTCGCTGCCGTTCCCGGGCAGCGAGGGCTACGTCGCGGCGAAGCACGGCGTCGTGGGGCTGACGAAGCAGTTCGCGAGCACGTATGGCCGCCGCGGCGTGCGTGTCAATTGCATCAACCCCGGCTGGATCAAGACGGCGATGACGGACCCGCTCACGGCGTCGCCGGAGTTCACGCGCTACACCGAGGAGCATTCGGCCCTCGGCCGCATGGGCACGCCGGAGGAGGTCGCCAGCGTCGCCCTCTTCCTCGCGTCCGACGAGGCCTCGTTCGTCACGGGCTCCAGCTACCTCGTCGATGGAGGCTGGACCGCGCGCTGACGGCGCCCGCAAACCGCCGAGCGCGCGCCGACAGGCGCCCCCTTGCAGGCGTTACAATGCGTGCAGGATGTACCGGAGCGTGACCGCCTGCCCATGAAGCAGACCGCCCGTACGGTCCTGCCGACCGACCTGGTCGCCCTCGTCTCCTACGACGGCAGGGTCTACGCGAACCAGGCGATGACGCGTGACCGCATCGGCACTCAGGAATCCCCGCACCCGCTCGAGACCGCGCTCGAACAGTGGCTCAGCTTCGCGACGGGCCGCCACACCTGCGTCAGCGTCAAGGGGCCGACGCTCCGGGGCCTCGTCTCCGCCCGCAAGCGCGGCACACGGCAGGCGTGGGAGATCGACTGCCTCATCGACGCATCCGGCGACGAGGAGGTGCTGCTCAGCCTGCTCGACCGGATCACGGAGGCTGCCGGCCGTTCCGGCGCGTTGCGCGTCTTCCTGCGCCTCCCGGCGGACAGCGAGCTGACGCTGGCGAGCGCCCGCGCCGGCTTCACGCCCTATCTAGCGGAACGCGTGTACTGGCGAGACACGCGCGGCGCCGGCGGCGAGGCGCCGCCTTCCCTGCGCCGGCGCGGGAAGGCGGACCTGTACGCCGTGTTCCAGGCCTACAACGCGCTGGTCCCGCCGGAGGTCCGGCGGCATGAAGGCATGACCTTCGCAGAGTGGCAAGCCGCCCAGGAGACGCTGGGCCGCATGACGCACTACGTGATCGAAGACCGGGGGCGCATCGGCGCCTGGCTGCGCGTCGCCGGGGACGGCGATATCGGCCGCTTCGACCTGCTGGCGGACGACGCCACGCTGGACGACGCGATCGCCGCGGGCATCGCCAAGGTATCCAACCGCGAGCGCGCCTGCGTCATCACGGCGGAGTACCAGGTGGCGTTGGAGGGCCGCCTGCAGGCTCTCGGCTTCGAGCGCGGCGCGGAGTACACGGTGCTGGCGCGGCGCACCGTGCTGCCCGTCAAGGAGAAACAGAACGTCCGGGCGGTGGTGAACGCATCGTTCGGCTAGGAGTGTGCTCTTGCAGCGAGTAATCACCGACGACCTGGAGCTGCTGTTGACGGCCCTGCCCCCGCACATCTGCGCGCCGCTCAAGCAGCGCGACGACAACCACGAACTGCTCGAAGTCGTCATGGACCTGGGCCGGCGCCCGGAAGCGCGCTATCCCGGTCGCGAAGTCGTCCTCTCCGACTCCGAGGTCACCGCCGAGGACATCGAGTACGTCGTCGGGCGCATCGGCGAGTTCGGCGAGGACAACCGCGCCGGCATCGAGAGGACGCTGCACCGCATCTCGTGCATCCGCAACCGGCGTGGCCGGATCGTCGGCCTCACCTGCCGCGTGGGACGCGCCGTCTTCGGCACCATCCGTGTCATTGAAGACCTGATCAAGACCGGGAAGAGCACGCTGCTCCTCGGCCGGCCCGGCGTCGGCAAGACCACCATGCTCCGCGAAGTGGCACGCGTGCTCGCCGACGACGAGAACAAGCGCGTCATCATCGTCGACACGTCGAACGAGATCGCCGGCGACGGCGACATCCCCCACCCGGCCATCGGCCAGGCGCGCCGCATGCAGGTGCCCACGCCCGCCCTCCAGCACGCCGTCATGATCGAGGCCGTCGAGAACCACATGCCCGAGGTCATCGTCATCGACGAGATCGGCACCGAGTTAGAAGCGGCCGCCGCCCGCACCATCGCCGAGCGTGGCGTGCAGCTCGTCGCCACCGCCCACGGCAACGAGCTGGAGAACCTGATCATGAACCCGACGCTGGCCGACCTCGTCGGCGGCATCCAGTCCGTCACGCTGGGAGACGAGGAGGCGCGCCGGCGCGGCACGCAGAAGTCCATCCTCGAACGCAAGGCGCCGCCGACGTTCGGCATCGTCGTCGAGATCCAGAGCTGGGACCGCGTCGCCGTCCACGGCGACGTCGCCGAGACCGTCGATTCCATGCTCCGCGGCTACAAGATGCCCGCGGAGGTGCGCGAGGTCACCGAGAGCGGCGAAGTCGCCATCACCCAGGAGCAGCCGCCGGTCACCGTGCCGGCCGCGTTCGAGCGCCCCCGCCGCGCGCCCCGCACCACGCGCGAGCTCGGGGCGCTGATGGAGCAGGGCACCGTCGCGCCGGGCGGAGACGATTCACCCTTTCGGCGCATCTACCCGTTCGGCATCTCGCGGCGACGGCTGGAGCAGGCTATCCGTGAAACCGGGACGCGCGCGGCCATCGCGGAGGAGATCCGGGAAGCGGA
>DATMAH010000143.1:0-16540 GCA_035583735.1 Dehalococcoidia bacterium | reverse complement strand
ATGACGCCGTCCGCGCCGACCACGTACACGACCGGCTCGGTCCTGATCCGCCACTCCAGCGCCGCCGGCACGGGCGTCTCGATGTTGGCCGCCCGCAGGTCGCGCAGCACGTATGGCTCGATGTGGATGAACTCAGCGCGGTCGCCGTATTTCTCCGCCAGCGGGTCCATCACGGTGTCCATCACGGGCGCGCACGTGCGCGAGCGGCAGAACGCCGGCGTCGCGAACGCCACCACCATCGGGCGCCGCGCCGCGAGCGCATCCGCGACCGTCACGTCGTGCATGTCAGGCCGCGGCGGAAACGACGAGTCGATCTCCTCGATGGGCGCCGTTGCCGCCGTCTGCTGGACGGTCGCGGGCGCCGCGTCGCCGGGCAGGAGCACGTCGACGGCGTCCCTGTCCGCCACGGTGAAGCGGAACGGGAACGGCTCGTACTCCTTGCCCTCGTGCGTCACGCGGATCCAGGCGCCCCACGCGCCCGCTTCGCCGAAGGCGACCTCCCGCACGTACACGCCGTCCTCGCCCGTCACTGCCGTCTCGCCTCCGGACAGCTCGTCGACGTACGACAGCGTCACCGGCACGAACCGCGCCGCCCCGTCGGAGACGAGACGCGGCTCCTCGCCGTTCAGGTCGTAGAAGCCCACCTCCACCTCAGCGCCCAGCAGCGGCTCATCGTCGCGGTCCGTCAGGCGCATGCTGACGCGATTCTCACCCGTGACGATGAAGGTGTTGGTGATGTTGACGAAGATGTCGCCCTCGCCGAGGGACAGCACCGTCGGGAAGGCGGGTTCGCCGGACGCTGGGCCGTCGTCATCACATGCCGCCACAAAGGCGAAGATGAGGGCCAGGGCGGCGACTGCCAGCGCGCGTCCGGCGGCTGTCACGCGATCTCCCGCCGCATCGTCCCCAGCCACGCCGCCGCCGCCGTGAGCGCGCCCAGCACCACGAAGTCCACCGCAAGCCCGAACTGCGCGGCCGAGCCGTCGGCCCACAAGGCAAGCTGCAGGGCGTCCACCGCGTACGACAGAGGGTTGGCGGTACCCAGTATCCGCAGCCACAACGGCAAGTCCTCCAGCGGGAAGAACGCGCCCGAGAAGAAGAGGAGCGGGAACAGCACCAGGTTCATCACGAGGTGAAAGCCGGTCATCGAGCCGATGCGCGACGCCAGCGCCTGCCCCATGCCGGCGAGCATGACGTTCAGCAGGACGATCGTCGCCAGGGCGACGGCGAGGCTGGGCGCCACGCCGTACTGCCACTGGAAGTCGATGGCGGGAATCACCGCCGCGACGGCCAGTACCGCTAGCGCCTGCAGCATGCCGATGATGACGCTCGACGTCACCTTCGAGAGGAGCACGAGCCGCGACGGGTGCGGTGAGGCGTACATCACGTCCAGCATCCCCGTGTCGCGGTCCGAGTAGTAGGTGGCGGAGGAGAATGTCGACGAGAAGAGGGCGGTCATCACGATGATGCCCGGGGTGAGGAACGTCACGTAGTCATCGACGTTCTCCGGGTCGAGTCCCTCGGACACGCCGTTGCCCAGGATGGCCAGCAGCATCAGCGGAAACAGGATCGACGAGTAGAGCTGCGAGCGCGACCTCGCTACGCCGCGGAGGTCGCGCATCACCAGAGCGGAGACAGCCGTCACTCCGTCCATCCCGTGCCTTCCTGTCCGTGCAGGCGCTTGCCGGCCGCCTGGAAGTAGACGTCCTCCAGCGTCGTGGGATCGACGTGGATCGCGCGCACGTCGTCTCCGCGCTCCGCGAACAGGCGCGCCAGGAACACCGCCGCGGCGTCCACGGTGACGTGCGCCGTCATGCCCGACGCGCGGATGTGCCCGACGCCGTCCCATCCGGCGACCTCGCTCAGCAGCTCAGGCGATGGCGCGTGCTTCCACTCCACGCGCACGGACTCGCGGCGCAGGTCCGCCTTCAGCGCCGGCGGCGCTCCCTCCACCACGACTCGCCCCGCGTCGATCAGCGCCACTGTGTCGCAGTAGCGCTCCGCTTCGGCGACGTCGTTCGTGGCCAGCAGCAGCGTCACGCCGGCCCGGTTCGCCGATGCGAGATACTCCCACAGCGCGAGCCGGGAGTCCGGATCGAGCGCGAGCGTCGGCTCGTCCAGCAGCAGCAGCTCGGGCGATGGCAGCAGCGCCCGCGCCAGCTCGAGCCGCCGCCGCAGACCGCCGGAGAGCTTCCGCGTCAACTCGTTCGCGCGGCCGGACAGCCCCATCGTCGCCAGCAGCTCGCGAGACCGGACGGCGGCGGCGGCGCTCCCCAGCCCGAACAGCCGTGCCTGCAGCATCATCGACTCCGCGACCGTCATATGCGGGTCGAGGGATGGATGCTGGAACACGATCCCGACGCGGCGCCGGAGTCCGGGCGATAGCCGTTCTCCGAGCACGCGGACCTCCCCGCCATCGATCCCGCGTCGCCCGATGAGGACCGAAAGGAGCGTGCTCTTGCCTGCGCCGTTCGGCCCCAGGACGCCGAAGACGGCTCCGGCCGGTACGCGGAGGTCGAGGCCGTCTAGGGCGCGGCGCTCTCCGTACGACGCGACCAGACCGCGCGCCTCCACGGCCGCCGGCCCTGCTGCGGGCGCCCGCGTCGTGGCGCTGTGTTGCTTGCCGGGCGATGAGACGCTCACAGATGTCCCGAATCGCGCCTGTCGCGGGACAGGCGAACCCGCCGACGGTCAGGCCCTGGGCCCTCCGTGCGGCGGAGGCAGTCACGTCCGTCTGTGAGCAGGGTAACAAGCGGATGCCTTAGGGAGTTCACATGCCGGTGCGGGCCGTCACGGGTGGGGTGGTGACACCGCCGGGCGTCTGCCCCACCCGCCGGGCTGGAAGTCCCGGCGCGACCGGTGCGTCGGGCGTCCACCGGCCCAGCCTGGCCGAGGCGGGACGCAGCACGATCGCATGCGCCAGCCGCCGCCGCCCCGCCGCGTCCTGGACGGACGGCAAGGCTTCGCTGGCGCCGGGCGGCCGCGCCCAGCGGAATTCCTCCGGCACATCGATCCGCTCGGATCTCGCCACCAGCAGGTCGATTGCGCGCACCCTGTCAAGTATCAGCATGGGATACCTATCGCATCCGGCGCGGGGCGCGCGGCATGAGGGTTTGCCCTCGCCTCGCTCCGGCGACGACCCCTAGCGCGCCGCTTGTGCCTGCCGATTGGTCCTGCGGCGGGCGTCGTGCGGTAGATCGGTCCACGCCGGCCGGACGGCGGGCGTCCCCCCACGTGGGGCGCGCCAGCGACGGCGAATCCGCCACCTCCGGACTGGGGCATATGATGAGCATCGGCTAAGCGGCGGCGTTCTGTCGGCGAGACGGGCGCCGGGCTGGATGGTGTACTTCGTGTATACTCGACACTAACTATGCGCACCCTCCGCGTCGCGCTCGCGCAGATCAACACCACGGTCGGTGATCTCACCGGCAACGCGCGCTTGATCACCGATGCCATCGGCCAGGCGCGTGAGCTGGGCGCGGATATCGTCGCCGTGCCAGAGCTGGCCCTCACCGGCTACCCCCCCGAGGACCTCCTGCTTCGCCGCTCGTTCGTCGAGGAGAACGTCCGCATCCTGCACGAGCGCATCGTCCCCGCCACCGCCGGCATCGCCGCCGTCGTCGGTTTCGTGGACCTGGAGGACGACATCTACAACGCGGCAGCCGTCATGCACGATGGCAGGCTCGCCGGCCGCTATCACAAGCAGTTCCTGCCGAATTACGGCGTTTTCGACGAGGAGCGCTACTTCCAGCGCGGGACGCAATCGCCGGTCTTCCGCCTGGCCGGCGTGCACGTCGCCGTCAACATCTGCGAGGACATCTGGTACACGGATGGCCCCACGCGCGCCCAGTCGCGCGCCGGCGCCGAGGTCGTCATCAACATCAACGGAAGCCCGTACCACCGCGGCAAGGGCCACGAGCGCGAACGCATGATCGCGACGCGCGCCTCGGACAACTCCGTCATCGTCTGCTACGTGAACCAGGTTGGGGGCCAGGACGAGCTCGTCTTGGACGGCCACAGCGTCATCTACGACGAGCGCGGCGTGCTCGTCGCCCGGGCGCCGCAGTTTGACGAGCACCTCCTCCTCGCCGACCTCGACGCCGAATCCGTCTGGCAGAGCCGCCTGCACGACCCCCGCTACCGGAAGGAGCGGCGCGAGCAGCGCGACGACCCCAGCACGCCGACGATCACCGTCACCGACGCTCCCGGCGGCGCCAGGAATAGGCAGCCGGTCGTGCCCACCATCCAACCGACGCTCGGACCGCTGGCGGAGACGTATGAGGCGCTGGTGCTGGGTGTGCGCGACTACATGCGCAAGACCGGGTTCACGGTTGCCGGCGTGGCCCTGTCAGGCGGCATCGATTCCGCGCTCGTGGCCGCTATCGCCGTCGATGCGCTTGGCCCGCAGAACGTGATCGGCGTGTCGATGCCGTCGCGGTTCTCGTCGGAAGGCAGCAAGACGGACGCGGCGGCGCTGGCGGAGCGCCTGGGCATCAAGTTCATGGCCCTCCCCATCGAGAAGCCGTTCGCAGCCTACCTCGACGTGCTGGCGGCGCCCTTCGCCGACACGCAGTTCGGCACGGCCGAGGAGAACCTGCAGGCGCGTGTCCGCGGCAACCTGATGATGGCGCTCTCCAACAAGTTCGGGTGGCTGGTGCTCACGACGGGAAACAAGAGCGAGCTCGCGACCGGCTATGCGACGCTGTACGGCGATATGGCCGGCGGCTTCGCCGTCATCAAGGACGTGCCGAAGACGCTGGTGTGGCAGCTCGCGCGGCACCGCAACGCGCGCGCGGGCACAGACGTCATCCCGCGGAGCATCATCGAGAAGCCGCCGTCGGCGGAACTGCGCCCCGGCCAGCTCGATACGGACTCCCTGCCGCCGTACGACATCCTCGACCCCATCCTGGAGGCGTACGTCGAACAGGACCGCTCGCCGGAGGAGATCGTCGCCCTTGGCTACGACGAGGCGACCGTGCGGCGCGTCGTCCGGCTGGTCGACGTCAACGAGTACAAGCGGCGGCAGGCGCCCCCCGGCATCAAGATCACCCCGCGCGCGTTCGGCCGCGACCGCCGCCTCCCCATCGCCACCCGGCCGCAGCCATAGCGCGAGCGGGCCTCCGGCCAGGCCCAAAGGTATTGCGCCTGGCGCCGTCACCTGCGCATCCTTGACCTGTCGCACACCGAAAGGAGTGGCACCATGCCTCGCATCCCTCGCCTGATTGCCGCAATCGTCGTCGGCGCGACCGTCATCGCCGGCCTCACCGTCGCGTGTGGCGACGATGACGACGAACCGGACGCCGCAACCACCACGCCGCCGCCTCTCAGCTCGCCGGGCGGGACCGCCCCGGCAGGCGGCACTCCCGCCCGTACGGGGGAGGCGACGCCCGCTGCGGGCGGAGGTGACGGCGCCACCACAATCGACGTCGAGCTGCGCGAGTTCAGCGTCATTCCCGCCGAGAGTTCCGCGCCCGCCGGCACGGTTACGTTCAACGTCTCGAACATCGGTCCCAATGACCCGCACGAGTTCGTGATCATCCGCACCGATCTGCCGCCCGACGGGCTGCCGACAGACGACAACGGCGCCGTCCCGGAGGATGACGTGGACGTGGTCGATGAGGTCGAGGAGCTCGAGGTCGGTGGTAACGAAGCGTTGACGGTCGATCTCGAGGCGGGAAGCTACGTCCTCATCTGCAACCTCGTGGAGGAGGAGGGTGGCGCGATCGAGGCGCACTACACCCTCGGTATGCGGACCGGCTTCACGGTCGAGTAGGCGACGGCTCCGCCGTCCGGCATCCATCCGGCTCCTGCCGCGGCGGCCGGGCGCCTTCCGTTGTCTGTTGCCGCGCCGCAGTGGACAATGGCGCCCACAGCGGGCCGATTCATGGGAAAGCGGAACTATGAGCGACTGGCAGACCTACTACCAAGAACGGCTAACCACGCCGGCGGAAGCGGTGAAGCTGGTGAAGGACGGGGACACCGTCATGGTGCCGATCTTCCCGCCGGCGCTGCTGGTCCTGGCGCTCGCCCAGCGCCGCGAGGAGTTGCGCGACGTCACGATTCGCCTGCTCGCGCCAGCCGCCGACCCGGGGTGGCTGCGGCTCCCCGATGAGACGAACTTCAAGATCGAGTTTGAACTCTTCGTGGGAGATTTCGCGCGCTTCGTCATGGATGAGAAGCGCGGCGCCTACCTGCCCAACCTCTTCTCGCTCGGCATGAAGGCGTACGACCAGCAGCGCCCGGGCGTGCGCCTTCCCGATGTGCTCCTCTGCACCGTCTCCAAGCCCAATCGCGCCGGGTTCTGCCACTTCGGCATCCACCACTGGGTCCAGCGTTCGTACGCGCGGCGCTGCCCCATCGTCATCGCCCAGGTGGACGAGTCGCTGACGCCGGTGCACGGCGACGTCTATGTCCACGTCAGCGAGATCGACCACTTCGTCGAATTCACGCCGCCGCCGCTGGACCGCGAGCAGTTCGATCAGGTGGTCAGCCAGGTGGCCGACCCGGAGCGGCAGGCCGGCTGGCGCGCGCTCGCCGACGACCTGCCCAACCTGCAGGTCCTCAGGGGCATCCGTGCCGTCATCCCGGCGCTGCATCCCAACGACGTCCGCACGGTGCTGGGCATGGGCGAGCCGGTGCCGGAGGCGGAGGCGATCGCCGGCCATCTGAACACGCTGATCAACGACGGCGACACGATCCAGATCGGCGTCGGTGAGCCGTCGCGAGGGATCGTGCGCTGCGGCGCCTTTCAGGGGAAGAAGCACCTGGGTATTCACACGGAGCTGGGCTGGCCGGGCCTGGCGAAGATGTGGCGCGACGGCATCGTCGACGGGTCCCAGAAGGAGATCCACCGCCACAAGTCCGTCGCCGCCGCCTGGACCGGCATCGACCCGGAAGACATCGAGATCATCGCAGACAACCCGCACTTCGAGCTGTACGACCCGGAGTACGTCCTGAGCTCACGCACGCTCGCGCGGCTCGACCGCTTTGTCTCGATCAACAACGCCATCTCCGTCGACCTGCTGGGCCAGATCAACGCCGAGACGGTCTTCGGCGGCCGCATCATCAACGGCACCGGCGGCCAGCCAGAGATGCACATCGCCGGCGCCCAGTCGCCGGGCGGCCGGGCGATCACGCTGCTGCCATCCACCGCCATGGGCGGCGCCGTCTCGCGCATCGTCTCCCAGCTCGAGAGCGGCTCCTACGTGACGATCCCGCGCTACTTCGCGGACTACGTCATCACGGAGTACGGCATCGCCCGCCTCCTCGGGAAGAACCACCGGGAGCGCGCGGAGGAGCTGATCGCCGTCGCCCACCCGGACCACCGCGATACCCTCCGCGCGGAGGCTCGCGCGCTGTGGTGGCCGTAGGCGGCTAACCCGCGCCGTCGATGACGGCCAGCGTGCAGCGCGAGACACACACGAGCCGCCCGGCTTCGTCGCGCATCTCGATGGTCCAGACCTGCGACGTACGTCCGACGTGCACGGGCACCGCCTCGGCCCGCAGCACGCCCTCGCGCATCGGCCGCAGGTGGTTGGCGTTGATCTCCTGGCCCAGCGCGACCTTGCCGGGCGGGCAGTTGACGTTTGCGCCCACCGACGCGGCGCTCTCTGCCAGCGCGACGGAGGCGCCGCCGTGGAGCATGCCGTATGGCTGATGCAGCGCCGGCCCCACGCGCATCGTCATGACGACGCGCTCCGCGGACACGTGCTCGTACTCGATGCCGAGCGTGGCGCCCAGCCCGCCCCAGCCCCGCCTGCGATATTCGTCCGTCAGGTCTCCGGTCACCATGCGCGCTCCTTCCGCGCCCAGACTACCGTCCGGCGCCGTGATAGCGCGCCTCCGTTTGTCCGCCGCATCGGCGCGCCGTACCCTCGCAGGCATGGACATCCGCACACGCGCCCTCCGCGAGGTCTGCGAGCCGATCGGCGCCAACGTCTACTTCGCCCCCGAGGCGCAGCAGCGTTACGCCGCGCTTGGACTGAACTACATGAGCGGCTACTTCACCAGCCGCGGCGCCTCGCTCGGGCAGGTGCACGGCCTCGTGGTGACGGCCGCCTTCGGCGTCTTCAGCCCGGCGATCGTCGTGCCCGCTGTCGACGAGGGCTGGTCGAAGACAGACCGTCCGGCGATCCTGCAGGCCCGCTATGACGGCGCGACGGCGTCGCTCCGCCGCCTGCTGGGCGAGCCGGACGCCCGCGCCGGTGGCCGCGCCGTCGCCCTGCTGCTGCGCGGACTGGAAGTCGCCGAGGTCGCTGGACATCCGCTCTTCGCGGGTCTGCGCGCGCTCCCCTTCCCGGGCGAGCCCATCGGCCGGCTCTGGCGCGTCTGCGACATGGTGCGCGAGCATCGCGGCGACAGCCACATCGCGGCCTGGACGCGCGCCGGCGTCCGGCCCGTGGAGATCCAGCTCATGTCAGACGTGCTCATGCGCATCCCGTTGAAGTCGTTTTCGCGCACAAGGGGCTGGACCGACGAGCAGATGGACGCCGCGATCGCCGGCATGCGGGAGAAGGGATGGCTCGACGACGCCGGTTTCACCTCCGATGGACGCAGGTTGCGCGACGCGATCGAGTCGGACACGGACGACATGGAGGTCCACATCGTCGACGCCATCGGTAAGGACTTCGGCGAGCTGATCGGCATCCTGCGTCCGTGGGCGGCGGCCATCGTCGAAGCGGGGATCGCGGGTGGCGGCTATCCCGGGAACGCCTCGTCGCTCGCCAGCATCGGGCGCGCGGGCGGCTGAGAGCGCGGCATCGCCGGGCCGTGCCCGGGCGGGACGACGGCGCGTCCGCATGTGATACGATCGGCGTCGTACCCCGCGAGCAGGAGGAGCCGCGATGACCACCGACGTCGAGCCCAGGGGAATCAGCCGCACCTTCCCGCGGCAGGTGTCGCTCAAGGGCGGCAAGACGCTGGAGCTGCGGCTGATGCGCGCGGCGGACCGCGACGCCATGGTGGCGTTCGCGAAGGCGCTGCCGCGCCAGGACGTGCTCTTCCTCCGCATGGACATCAGCGACCCGCACAATGTCGACGAATGGGTGCGCAACGTCGAGGCGGGGCGTTCCGCGACGGTGCTCGCTTATGACGGCGAGCGTATCGCCGGCTACGCGACGCTGCACCACAACGAGGTGCTGTGGACGCGCCATGTCGGCGAGATCAGGACGAACGTCGGCAGCGAGTATCGCGGCATCGGCCTCGGCGCGCTGCTGGTCGAGGAGATGTTCCAGGTGGCCAAGGACCTCGGCCTCAAGAAGATCACGGCGCACATGACGTCGGACCAGAAGGCGGCGCGCTCCACGTTCGCGCGGCTCGGCTTCCGGCCGGAGGCGCTGCTCGCCGACCACGTCGTCGACGCCGAGGGCCGCACCCACGACATGCTGATCATGTCATACGACGTCGACGGCTTCCACGACTGAAACGAAGTCGCCGCGGGCGCTCAGGCGGGGGCGGCGGCCGGCGCCGCTGCTGCGGCCGCGACGGTGCTGCTCGCCTTGCCGGCGCCGTTGACGCCGTTGCGGGGCAAACCGACGTCCGGCAGGTCGCTCTCGGTGACGCCGGCGGCCTCCCGCAGGCGGCGGAACTCCTCGTCGCAGTAGCGGCCGATGACGTCGACGTCGGGCACGATATCCGGGTCCGCCATCACGCCGACGAACAGCCCCTTGTCGAAGCTGGTGATGCCGACGCCGATGCCGAGGTCGCCGGCGAGCGGCACCATCGGCCAGTGCTCGAGGAGGCGGTGGCCGACGCTCCAGAGCGGGATCATCGGGCCCGGCACGTTGGTGCAGACGAGGTTGGCGCCGCCGGGCGGCACGCCGTTGATGCCGGCGAGCGCGTGGAAGACGGCGGGCATGTTCTCCGTCAGCCGCGTCAGGTGCTCGAACGCCGCCGACTGGTTGCGTGACTTCAGCCGTTCCATCTCCTCGCGGACGGCGTCGAGGCGGCGGGCCGGGTCGTCGATGCCGACGGGGATCTCCGGCAGCATCATCGACACGCGGTTGCCGAGCGCGCCCTTCTCGTCGCTTTTGCGCACGTTCACGGGGATCATGATGCGGACGGTGCGGTCCTTCGTCGGCACGCCATGCGCGTCCAGGTATCGGCCCAGCGCGCCGCCGATGATCGTGAGCATGACGTCGTTGACGGTACCGCCGAGCGAGCTGCGGATGCCGCGCACCTCCTGGAACGGCATCCCGCTCCAGGCCATCGCCCTGCGCGGGCCGATGGGCTTGTTCCATGGCGTGGCGGTGGGACGGCGGAGCGCGGCGGGCAGCGCCGTCTCGATCGCGCGGGTAAGCTCTGCCGCCTGGCGGAGCTGTTCGCGCGGGTCGAGGAGGCTCTGCTGCCACTCCGTCCAGGAGCGGAGGCCGTTCGCCCATTGTTCAAACAGGGCGTCGGCCCACGCCGTCAGCGGGTCCGGCGGCGGGACCGGCCGCCACGGCTCGGACGGCGGCGGCGTCGGCTCGGGGTTCGGCACCAGGTCCAGCACGGCGAGCAGCAGCTCGATGCCGGAGACACCATCGACGAGGCAGTGGTGGACGCGCGAGATGTAGGCCGTGCGGTCGCCCTCGACCCCGTGGACGACGGTGATGTCCCACAGTGGACGGTCGCGCGGGAGCATCTCGGCGAAGATGGCGGCGCTCAGCTCCTTGAGCTGTTGAATTGAACCCGGCGCCGGGAGTTTCACCAGCCGCAGGTGCCGGCCGAGGGAGAACGCAGGGTCGTCTTCCCAGGTGGGGTGGCCGGCGTAGAAGGGCGGGATCACGGCGCGCTGGCGGTAGCGGGGAATGAGGTGCATTCGCCCTTCCATGCTGGCGTAGAAGCGGTCGAAGTCGACCGTGCCTTCGTAGATGCCGACGGAGCCGATGTGCAGGGGTGCGTCCGGCTTCTCGAAGTAGAGGAACCAGGCGTCCTCGGCGCTCATCCGCCGGGCGAGGGTGCCAGTGGTCATGGGTTGCGTGACCTCCAGGCGTAAAGCTGACTTTGTGCCGGTCTGGACGCTCTGGGCCCGATTATACTCTCCTGCTTGTCGGCTGGATTACCGCTCCGATAATAAAGTGATATATTTGCGCGCAACGCAAAGGGTTTAGCGTTACGGGAAGGTCCCGGGGCCATTATGAGATGTACCGGGGCCGCCGCAGGGAGCGGGCCCGGCCGAAGGGGGATGAGTGCGCAACGGTGCTGCCCCGCAGCCGATAACTGAAGCTGACCTGGCCGGCTACGAGCCGACGGGCCGGCCGCTCTGGCTCGAGGCGCTGTTCCCGCTCGACTGGGTGGCGCTGCATTGTTCGCCGGTCTACTACGGGTTCGGCGTACCGAAGGGGCGCGGCGAGCCAGTGGTGCTGGTGCCGGGCTTCCTCGGCGATGACCGCTACCTGACGGAGCTGCACCTGTGGCTGCGGCGCATCGGCTATCGCCCGTACTTCTCCGGCATCGGACGGAACGTCGACTGCCCGGAGCTGCTGACGCAGCGGCTGGTGCTGACGGTGCGGCAGGCGCACCAGGACACGAAGCAGCCGGTATCGATCATCGGGCACAGCCTGGGAGGGATGCTGGCGCGGGCGGCGGCGCACCGCGAGGGGCCGCTGGTGCGGCAGGTGATCACGATGGGGTCGCCGTTCCGCGGGGTACGGGCGCATCCGCTGGTGCTGAGCGCGGCGAACTTCGTGCGGTCGAACATCGTGCTGGAGCGGGCGCGGCGGCGGCAGGTGACGAACCACTGCTTCACGCCGCAGTGCTCGTGCGAGTTCGTCTCGACGCTGCGCGACGAAGAGCCGCCGGACGACTTCGCGCGCCATGCCATCTACTCGAAGCTGGACGGCGTCGTCGACTGGCGCGTGTGCATGGAAGAGGAGCCGGACCTCAACACGGAGGTAACGGCGACGCACGTCGGCATGGCGTTCAACCCGGACGTCTACCGGACGCTGGCGGCGCTGCTGGCGGCCGGGCTGTAGGCCATTTGGTCATTGGTCTTAGGGCTGCCGCCAGCCGTATCCGGTCGGCTGGCTGGCACTACTGTTGCGTGGACCGGGCGGCGTGCCGACGCGAGGCGCCGGCCGGCGTCATCCGGCGGAAGCAGAAGAGGCGAAGCCGGCGGCTTCGCCTCTTCTCGGGCGCCTGTTGGGGGTAGTGTAGCGCGCGCGGTGGGGGTGTGCGGGCGGGCGCGGGTGCATGGCGGGGGGAGATGTGCGAAACGGGCGCCAGCGCTGGTGTGCGCGCGGCGCCCGTCGCGTTGCGGTCGCGGGGTGTTACTCCGTGGGGGTGGAGTTGGTGGCGGCGGCGGTGGCGGCCTCGGTGGCGGCCTGGCCGCGCTGGGTCACCTTGCTGACGCCGGTGCGGACGCGGTCGGCGGCGGTGGAGGCGACGTCGCGCGTGGCCTCGACGGCGGCTTCGCCGGCGGCGCGCTGCGCCTTGATGACCTTCTCGATGACGTCGCGGGTCTCCGTGCGGGACTGCGACAGCTCGTCGAACATCTGGCGAGCGAGCTCGAGCGTGCGGCCCTGAGCCTTCGTGGTGGCCTCCATGGCGGCGCGGTAGAAGCCGCCGACGTCGGTGGGGTCATCGGCGAACTTGCGGCCGAGGTCGATGGCCTCGCGCTGTCCGCGCTGGGCCTCGGCGAGCAGGTTGTTCGAGATGCGGAAGCCGCGCTCGTTGCCGGCCTTGATGGCCTCGATGATGGCGTCGTACGACTCGGTGAGCGCCTGGAAGTACTTGTCGACTGCGGATTCGGTCTTGGCCACGGTGGCTATCCTCCTGGTTGCGTGCTGTCCCCGCCCGTGGGGGGTTGCGCTGTTTGTCGATATGTGCAAAATACAGATAGATGCGGAGGAAGTCAAGGGGCGGTTTGCTGACGTTGGAGGTTGGACGCTGGAGGCAGCGGGATGGGAGTGAGTGATGGCTCGGGATGAGGAGATGCGTGACGGGAAGGCGGATGGGCGGACGAACGGCGCCCGGGCGGAGTCGCCGTTCCGGCTGCACGGGGACCTGCTGACAACGACGCTGCTGGCGTTCCTGCGGAACTGGAACGCCTACGGCTACCAGCTCGCGCAGAAGCTGGCGGAGGCGGGGTTGCCGGCCTTCGACTCGGGGACGGTGTACCGGACGCTGCGGCAGCTTGAGCGCGCGGGGTTCGTGTCGTCGTTCTGGGATACGTCGGAGTCGGGGCCGGCGCGGCGAATGTATTCGCTGACGCGGGCGGGGGAGATCTTCCTCTCGGGCTGGATCGAGGTGCTGGGGAAGTACCAGGCGGTGTTGCAGGAGACGCTGGCGGGGATGGAGGGGGTGGACGCGGCCGCCGCGTCGTCGGATGATCCCCCTGGGGGCGAAGACGCGCGGCAGTCCCGGACGAGCGCTCGCAGGAAGCGGGCGCCGAGGTAGCGCCGGGGGCAAGGAGTACGGCCATGGCAGACAACAACAACGCGCAACCGCAGGTGCAGAACCCGCTCGATACGTGGCGGCAGTTCATCACGGATTCCGAACGGCAGTGGAACGCGTTTTTTAAAGACGTGCTTGGGACAGAAGGCGCGTCGAGCGCGCTGAACACCTGGGTGGAAGCGTCGCTGACGGTGCAGCGCATGGTCGCCGACCAGCTCGAGCGCTACTACGCCGCCTTCAACATCCCGTCGCACAGCGACCTGGTGGCGCTGGGCGAACGCATGAAGGCGATCGAGGAGTCACTCTCGCGACTCGAGTCGGCGGTCGCGGCGCAGGGCGGGCCGAAGCCGACGACGGCGGCGCGTCCCAGGCCAGCGCGGACGAAGAGGCCGGCCGTGTAGGGTGTGCTGGTCGCTGGTGATTGGTGACTGGTGATTGGTGGCTGGTGACTGGTGACTGGTGACTGGTGACTGGTGACTGGTGATTGGTGATTGGGACCGCTGGTCACTGAGGCTGGTGCTGCTTGAGGGTGGCCGCGGGGGCGGCGCCCTGTTCGTGTTGTGCGGGTGGCGGGTGGGGGCTTCAATGCCGGTGGATGGGGTGGCATACTGACGATGGTCCCCGGCGAAGTGGCGGGGGCTCCCATCGTTTGCCCCTGGCATGCATCGGGCCTCATGGAGGCGCGCGATGACGACACAGACGGCGCCGGAGAACATCGCTGACATCGTCCGGACGGAGGTCGAGCGCACGATCACGCGCGCGACGAAGGGCATCGAGGTGCTCCTCAACCGGGAGGAGCCGGAAGTCGCGAAGACGCCGAAAGACGTCATCTACCAGCGGGGGACGCTGCGCCTCTACCACTATCACCCGATGTCGGACGAGGTGTATCGCATCCCGGTGGTGCTGGTGATGTCGCTCATCAGCAAACCGTACATCCTGGACCTCACGCCGGGCTTCAGCTTCGTCGAGTTCCTGCTGAAGCAGGGGTTCGACGTGTTCATGATCGACTGGGGCGTGCCGCGGCCGGAGGACTCGAAGCTGCGGCTGGAGGACTACACGCAGGACTTCATCCCGGACTGCGTGGAGCGCATCCAGGCGGAGACGGGCGAGCCGGACGTGTCGTTCATCGGCTACTGCATGGGCGGGCTGCTGTCGCTGCTATACGCTGGGCTGCACGACGAGACGCCGATGGCGAACCTGGTGACGATCGCGACGCCCGTGAACTTCGAGGGGATGGGGCTGTTCAGGCGGTGGACGGACAAGCGCTGGTTCGATGTGGACCGCATCGTCGACACGCTGGGGAACATCCCGCCGGAGATGATGTACCGGTCGTTCGAGCTGCTGCGGCCGGCGGACCGGCTGGTGGCGTACGTGCGGCTGTGGGACAACCTGTGGAACGACATGTACGTGCGCCAGTACCGGCTGATGAACAAGTGGACGAGCGACCAGATCCCCTTCCCCGGCGAATGCTTCCGCCAGACGACGAAAGAGCTGATGTGGGAGAACAAGCTCATGAAGGGTGAGCTGGAGATCGGCGGGGAGCGGGTGGACCTGAAGCGTGTGAAGGTGCCGGTGCTGAACGCGATGGCGCAGCACGACCACATCGCGCCGTACGAGGCGACGAAGGACCTGACGTCGCTTATTGGGAGCGAGGACAAGGAAGACGTGTTGCTGAAGGGAGGGCACGTGAGCCTGGTGGCGGGGCCGAACGCGATCCTGCGTCTGTGGCCGAAGGTGAATGCGTGGCTGTCGGTGCGGTCGGTATGAGCGGGAACTCTGCGCTGACGCTGCCGCGCGATGTGCCGCTGTCGGACGGGTCGGCGATCACGCTGCGGGCGCTGTCGCGCGACGACGTGGGGGCGTTCCTCGACTTCACGCAATCGCTGCCCGACCACGACCTGCTGTTCCTGCGGACGGACATCACCGACGCGGGCGTGGTCGCGGACTGGCTGGACAACGTCGAGGCGGGGCGGATCGTGACGATCATCGCGGCGCGTGACGGCGCCGTGTACGGGTACGGGAGCCTGCACCTCAGCAACGCACCGTGGTCGCAGCACGTCGGCGAGCTGCGGGTGCTCATCAGCGAATCGATGCGGGGGAAGGGCCTGGGGCGGGCGCTGACGGAGGCGATCTTCGCGCAGGCGCTGGAGCGCGGCATCGAGAAGATGGTGGCGCAGATGACGATCGACCAGAAGGGCGCGATCGCGACGTTCGAGGAGCTGGGGTTCAAGGCGGAGGCACTGCTGCGCGACCACGTGAAGGACCGGACAGGGCGGAAGCACGACCTTCTGGTCTACTCGCACGACGTCGACGCGTTCCGGTCGCAGATGGACGCGTACGGGATGGCGGAGGCGGCGTCGGGCTAGAGGTTGGTGAGTGGTGAGTGGTGTTGGGTGGCCGGTGATGGGGACCGGCCACTTTCGTTGTGAGGGCCAGGAGGCTGAGGATGGCGTACGCGGTTGAGGCGAGGCGGGTGGAGGCGCAGCCGTCGGTGGCGATCCGGCGGCGGGTGCCGCCGGCCGAGATACCGGGCGTGATGCAGGAGGCGCTGTCGCGGCTGTCGCGCACGTGGGGGCGAAGGGCGGAGGGCCGGTGGCGGCGTACGCGCGGTCCACGAGATGACGGCAGACCGCTTCGAAATGGAGCTGGGCGTGACGACGCGCGGGCGGATTGCCGGCGAGGGCGAGATCATGTCGTCGGAGTTGCCGGCGTGCGAGGCGGCGTACACGCTGCATGAGGGGCCATACGAGGATCTGAGCGCGGCCTACGAGGCGATCGAGCAGTGGATGCGGTCGAACGGGGCGCCCGGCGGCGGGTGGGCCGTGGGAGGTGTACTTGAACAGCCCGCAGGAGGAGCCGGACCCGACGAAGCTGAAGACGGAGATGTACTGGCCGGTTGTGTGAGGGTGGTGATTCGTGGGTGGTGAGTTGGTGAGTGGTGGCCGGTGGTGATTGGTCAGTGGCGAGTGGGCGGCGTTCATCCGCGGATTATGCCGAGCAGCGCAGGTAGACGTTGCCTCAGGGCGACTGCTGTGCGCGGGCTTCGGCGGCGGCGGCGTTGAGGTCGGCGAGGGCGGACTCGAGGCGCTCGAGCTGCTCGTCGGACAGCCGCTTGAGGATCTTGAAGAAGTAGATGCCGACGATGCGGCGGAGGGCGCCGACGGTG
>DATMAH010000142.1:0-4616 GCA_035583735.1 Dehalococcoidia bacterium | reverse complement strand
GGCCGTCGAACCGCTGCGTGACGCGCACGCGCCGAGCATCCTGCTGGCGACGCCGGCGGAGCATCATCGAGGGGAGAAGACGGCGGCGATGTACGCAGCGCTATCGCCGGACGACTTCAGCGACGGATATGTGAGCATCGGCGTGCGAGACGTCGTGCGGGCAGGACGCCTGCTGGGCGACGACGACGTCAACAACGTCTTCGAGCGAGTGCTGGCGCGGCAGATGCCGGAGACGGAGCGCGCGATGGAGGCACTGCGCGCCGAAGGATACGCGCCGCACCTGTGTGGCTCCGGCCCGTCGTTCTACCTGCTCTACGCGGGCGGCGCGGACGTTGCGGCCACGCTGTCACGCCGTGTCGCCGAGACAGGCTTTGTGCCGGTGGCGACACACTGCCTCTCGCGCGAGCGTGCGCTGGCCGTCGTGGAGGAGTAGGTGGCGGAGGTCTTCGCCGGCTTCATCATCGGCTACGCGCTGTCGCTGATCATCGCGCCGGCGGTGACGATCGGCATGGTGCGGATGCGTCCCGATTCGGTGCTGATCCAGCGAATCGCGCCGGGGGGCACGAACGTCGTGGCGCTGATGATGGTGGTGCACGGCGGCTTGCTGCTGCTGCTGACGATGCTGGGACTGATCCTGGGCATGGCGCTGGGGGGCATCGAGGACCGCCGGCCGGCCGGCGGCCTGGGCAGCCCGAACCTGGTATACACGCTGCTCGTCATCGCGCTCACGTTTGTGCTGGTGATCCCGACGCTGGCGATCCCGGCGGTGCGCCGCTACAGCGTGCCGGCCGCGGTCGTCTTCGCGGCGCTCTTCGGGTGGGGCGTGCCGTGGCTCGCCGCGCAGGCGTGACGCGGAGCTGCCGGCTGTCGGCTGTCAGCGGACCGCGGGCCGCACATCGTCGTGGACAGGGCGAAGTGTTGTCCTAACGAGACCTCCAACGGGAACAGGCCCATCTCTTGAGGCCAAATGGAACGCTGAAATGCGCGCCGTACCCTGGCGTGCGAGGAGGAGATCGCGCGTGCGGGCCGATAACTGACAGCTGACAGCTGATAGCTGACAGCTACCCGCCCCGCTATCCTTCGCGCATGCCGGGGACGATCATCGACATGCACGTGCATACGACGGCGGGGGCGTCGGATTCCGGGCTCGACCCGGAGGACCTGGCGACGGAGGCGCTGCAGCGCGGGCTGACGGGCATCAACATCACCGAGCACGACCGGCTGTGGGACGCGTATAAGCTCAACGACTACCGCCAGCGTCACACCGGGCTCTTCATCAACAACGGCATGGAGGTCTCCACCGACCTGGGGCACATGATCGTGGTGGGGCTGACGCAGTACGTCGCCGGCATCCGGCGGGCGGAGGAGCTGCGGCGGGTGCTGGATGACGTCGGCGGGTTCATGGCGGTGGCCCATCCCTTTCGTCACTGGTTCGACCCGGTGTACTTCCGCAAGCAGGGCAAGGAGCCGTTCACGATGACGCCGGAGCAGGCGGCGGAGCGCATGCCCGTGTTCCAGCTCGTCGACGCGATCGAGGCGCTGAACGGGGCGAACACGCCGCGCGAGAACATCTTCGCGCTGCGGGTGGCGAAGGCGCTGGGGAAGCCGGTGACGGGCGGCAGCGACGCGCATTCGCGCTCGGGCATCGGCTTCTACTGCACCGTCTTCGAGAAGGAGCTGCGGACGCCGGAGGAGATGCTGGAGGAGTTGCGGGCGGGCCGCTTCCACGCGCACCACGGCCTGCTGGACGGGGCGCTGACGCCGTTCACGGAGGACTCGCTGCAGGAGGCGCCGCCCGGCAAGGCGACGTAACGGCGACACGATCTGTCGCCCGCTCCGGCTACCATGGCAGGGCGAAGGACGCCGCCCGCTTAGCTCAAAGAAGATCCCATGCCCTACGTGGCGCTCGACCTCGAGACCACAGGCCTCGACCCCGACAACGACGAGATCATCGAAGTCGCCGCCATTCGCTTCGATGCGGACCGCGTCATCGATACGTACCAGACGTTCGTCAATCCCGGGCGCAAGCTCCAGTACCGCATCGCCCTTCTCACCGGCATCGACCCGGCGGCGCTCGAATCGGCGCCGCACTTCGGGTCGATCGCGGTCGAGGTGGAGGACTTCATCGGGCTGGACCCGATCGTCGGGCAGAACCCGACGTTCGACACGACGTTCTTGCAGCGCAAGGGCGTGCAGGTCTTCGGCCCGACGTACGACACCTTCGAATTGGCCGGTCTGCTGCTGCCTGGCCTGCAGCAGCACTCGCTCGGGGCGATCGCGGAGCATCTCGGGATCGAGTCGAGCGTGTGGCACCGTGCGATGCCGGACGCGGACGCGGCGCGGCGCGTCTTCCTCGCGCTGCGCCACCGGCTGTTGGAATCGCCGCCGGTGGTGCTGGCGGAGGCGGACCGGCTCGCGGCGATGAGCGACTGGCCGTTGCGGCACCTGCTGCGCGAAGTGGCGGCGCTGCGGCCGCGCGCGCCCGGTGACTCCGGGCGCGATGGCTTCGTGCACGAGTTCGTGCGGGCGCCGGGGGAAATACCGGCGCCGCTGCGCTCGAACGAACGGCAGGTGCCGGCCGACCCGAAGGAGGCGGTGCGCGTCATCTCGTCGCCGGCGATGCGGGAGGCGCTGGAGGCGTACGAGGAGCGCCCGGAGCAGACGGCGATGGCCCGGATCGTCGCGGAGACGGTCGGGCGCGGCGAGCGGCTGATCGTGGAGGCGGGGACTGGCGTGGGCAAGTCGCTCGCGTACCTGGTGCCGGCGGCGCTGCAGGCGGCGCGCAACAACGAGCGCGTGGTCGTCTCGACGAACACGATCAACCTGCAGGAGCAGCTCATCGCCCAGGACATCCCGGTCGCGCGGCGCCTGCTGCGCGAGGCGGGCGTGGGCGAGGACGACCTGCGCGTGGCCCAGCTCAAGGGTCGCCGCAACTACCTCTGCCTGTTGCGCTGGGCGGCCGCGCGCCGCAACGCCTCGCTGACGCCGGAGGAGGCGCGGGTGCTCGTGCGCACGCTGTTCTGGCTGGGCGAGACGGAGACGGGCGACCGCGCGGAGATCAACCTGCGGCGGGAGGAGGACGCGGCGTGGTGGCGGCTGAGCGCGCAGGACTCCGGCTGCCTGGCGACGCAGTGCGCGTACGTGCGCGACGGCTCCTGCTTCCTGCACCGGGCGCGGCGGCGCGCCGAGGCGGCACACCTGCTGGTCGTCAACCACGCGCTGCTGCTCTCGGACGTGGCGGCGGGAGGCAACGTGCTGCCGGACTACCAGCACCTGGTCGTCGACGAGGCACACCACCTGGAGGACGAGGCGACGCAGCAGCTCGGGTTCAGCGCGTCGGAACAGGACGTGATGTCGTGGCTGGAGCGCGTGCACGTGCGAGGAGGCCGCGAGCGCGCGTCGGGCGTCGCGGCCAGCGTGATCGAGGCGACGCGCGCGTCGCAGCAGGCGGCCGCCCCGGCGCCGCAGTTGCAGACGATGGCGCGCACGGTCGCGAAGCTGACCGCGGCGGCACGCGAGGCGGTGCCGCCGTTCTTTCGCGCGCTGCGGGACTTCGGCGCGCAGCACTCGTCCGGGCGCGGCGACTACGACGAGCGGCTGCTGCTGAGCCGCGGCATCCGCGTGCAGCCGGACTGGGCGGACATCGAGGCGGCCTGGTACGCGACGGAGGAGGCGCTTGCCGCCGTCTGCGGGGCGCTGGACGAGCTGCAGGCGATGCTCTCGCAGGCGCAGCCGGACGCTCTGCTGGACCGCGACGCGATCGTCGGAGAGGCGGCGGCCGTGCGCGAGGACGGCGAGCGGCTGCGCGCCGGCATCTCGCAGATCATCAATCGCGACGACCGCGACCGGGTGTGCTGGATGACGACGCTGCGGCGCGACGCGGCGCCCACGCTGGCCAGCGCGCCGCTGTCGGTCGCCGAGACGTTGCGGACGGCGCTCTTCGACCCGAAGCAGAGCGTCGTGCTGACGAGCGCGACGCTGAGCGCCGATGACAGCTTCGACTACGTCAAAGGGCGCCTGGGGTACGAGGACGCGCGCGAACTGCTGCTCGGCTCGCCGTTCGACTACAAGACGTCGACGCTCATCCTCGCACCGTCTGACATGCCGGAGCCCGACAACCACGGCTACCTGGCGGCCGTGCGGGAGTCGATCGTGGAGATGGTGACGGCGAGCGAAGGGCGGGCGCTGGTGCTGTTCACGTCGCACGCGGGCCTGCGCGCCGCGTACGACGGCATCAAGGCGCCGCTGGAGGAGCGCCAGATCCTCGTGCTGGGTCAGGGCATCGACGGGCCGCCGCGGCAGCTCCTGGGGGTGCTGCGGGAGAACTTCCGCACCGTTGTGCTGGGCGCGGCGTCGTTCTGGGAGGGCGTCGACGTCACGGGCGAGGCGCTGTCGCTGCTGGTCATGGCACGCCTGCCGTTCTCGGTGCCGACGGACCCCGTGTTCCAGGCACGGTCGGAGCTGTTCGAGTCGCCGTTCGAGCAGTACGCGCTGCCGCAAGCGATCCTGCGCTTCAAGCAGGGCTTCGGGCGGCTCATTCGAAGCAAGCACGATCGCGGTGCGGTGGTGCTCCTCGACAGGCGGCTCGACAGCAAGTACTACGGACGGGTGTTCCT
>DATMAH010000141.1:0-5214 GCA_035583735.1 Dehalococcoidia bacterium | reverse complement strand
TGGCACGCGTGCGGCGCGCGCTCCGCGGCGTGCCCGCCGGCCGGCTCGCCGTCGCCGTGCCGTGGCCGAGAGACCGCAACGAGCTGCGCCTCCTGCGCGACTACATGCTGCCCCAGTTCGAGCGGCACCCCATCGTCCTGCTCCTGGGCGCGCCCGGACGCAACGACGCCCGTATCCTCTTCGGACCCGCGCTCCTGCGGCACGACGTCCGCGTCGTCACCGGACGGCTCGATGCCGACCTCATCGCCGCGGCCGCGCGCTGCGTCGATGCCTTCCTGGTGCTCACCGACACGCCGGAAACGTCGACGAGCGGCGGCGATCTGGTGATCGCGCTGGCGATGGGCGGCGTGCCGCTTGTCATGGCCGGCGCCGAGGACGCGCGCGTCCTCGCGCACGAACGGAGCGCGTTCCTCCTGGAACCCGGTGACCACGACGGCCTCGTGCAGGCGCTCAACCAGGTGCTCGCGTTGCCTGCGGTGCAGCGCCACTGCCTGGGCGAGGAGTTCGCCCGGCACACGCTCGCTACCCACCGGCCGGAGGACGCCGCCGCCGTCTATGCCCAGCGCTTCGCCGCCCTCGCCGGGCGCCCCGCCATCCCCGCGGAGTGGCGCATCGCCGCCTGAAGCCGCGCACGAAAATGCGCCCTCTCGATGAGGGCGCCGTGTCTGCGTGTTGCTGGTAGCAGCGGTTGGATTCGAACCAACGACCTACCGATTATGAGCCGGTTGCTCTAACCCCTGAGCTACGCTGCCAGTATCGACGGGAGAGATGGCGCGCTTGGCGGGACTCGAACCCACGGCCTCTACCTCCGCAGGGTAGCGCTCTATCCACTGAGCTACAAGCGCGTATGCGCGTCCATATGCGGTTGTGAATGCTGGTGCCGAGGGCGGGATTTGAACCCGCACGCCCTTGCGGACACTACGCCCTGAACGTAGCGCGTCTGCCGTTCCGCCACCTCGGCGCGTTGCACCCGGCCCGCAACCGAACGCACCGAATTGTAACAGCGCGGTCGATCCGCCAACAAGCGCGCGAATTGAGGGTGCGCGCGGCCCGTTGGTACAATGTCTGTCTGCGGGCGGTTGGCTCAGTTGGTAGAGCGCTTCCTTCACACGGAAGAGGTCACAGGTTCGAGTCCTGTACCGCCCACCATCATCCTTCCATCCGGCCTCGTCACCTCGTGCCATCCGTCGCTTGCCGCCCCGGCGACGCCGTCCATACACTTCGGCGATGTCGATCCAGGCGCTGTTGCGCGCGCTCACCCTCTCCGCTTTGCCCGCCGCCGCGCTCGTCGCAGCCGGCTGTGGTGGCGGCGGCGACGATGAGCCGACGCCGGCGCCGACTACCGGCGTCACCGCCGGGCCCACCCTGCCCGGACCCGTCACGCCCGTCGGCGACATCCGCAGCGTGGACCTGCAGTCTCTGGAGGAGGTCCAGGCTCGACTCTCCGATAGCGGCGGCAGCGTCAGCCAGGAAGACGTCATCTACGCCGACGTGACCGCCGACGGCATCGACGACGCCGTCGTCCCCGTCGCGTCCGAAGGCACCCTCGGCCAGCTCGGCTTTATGGTGCTCACCCCCACGGCCGATGGCGCCGCCGTCATCCTCGACATCTTCCCCTCGTCCTCCTACCCCGGCATGGCGGTCGACGTCGTCGGCGACAAGGTGGTGATGACCCAGCCCGTGCCCGGACCGGACGACCCGGAGTGCTGCCCCGGCTTCCTCCGCCGCACCACCTGGGCGTGGAACGGCGCCGCCCTCGCCATCGAAAGCTCCGAGACCGTCGAGAACCCCGACGCGATCGGCGACAAGCTGACGCCGCAGTCCTGAGCCCCACGAGAGGAGGCGCCATGGCCGAAATGACACTGAGCCTGGTCGACGGGCTGCACTTCCGCGGCGTCGCACCCAGCGGCCACACCATCGACATCGACTCGCGCCCCGGCGGCGAGCCCCCGCTCGCCGCGCCTTCGCCCATGGAGTACGTCCTCGCCGCCATCGGCGCCTGTACCGCCATGGACGTGATCTCGATCCTGCGCAAGATGCGCCAGGACGTCACCGCCTACGACGTCCGGCTCCGCAGCGAGCGCGCCACCGATCACCCGCGCGTCTTCACCCGTGTCGAGGTCACCCACTGCGTCGCCGGGAACGGCGTCCGCGAGGCCAGCGTCCGCCGCGCCATCCAGCTCGCCATCACGCGCTACTGCCCCGTGTTCGCCATGCTCTACCCCGGCGTCGAGATCGCCGAGCGGTACGAGATCCGCGATCACGCCTCGGGCGCGCTCGTCTCCGGCACCGTGCGGCCGGACGACGACGAGGTGACGCTGCCCGCGGCGGGCGGCGCCTAATCCCTCAGGCTTGATCCTGCAATTGATTGCAAATACGATGCACTGGCACCCCTGCTGGTGTCCCTTCCTACTGCCGATACTCCGCGGGTTTCCCCGTATGCATCACATCGAAGTCGTCACGCAGCTCGGTCCGGCGCACCTCGAACAGCTTCCGCCGCTGATCGCTGCCGCCGCGCACGCCGACGGCCACGAGCCCCTCGGCGAGCACAAGTTCCTGCGCCTGCAGCGCGGCGACGACCTCTCCGCCGCCGTCCTCGCCTACGACCGCGGCCGCCTCGTCGGCTATGCGCATGCGACGGCCTGGGGCGAAGGCGACGCCAGGCGCGCCGCCTGTGAGTTCGTCGTCGACCCCGCATTCCGGCGGCTCGGTGTCGGACGGAAGCTCCTCGATCACGCCATCGCCTTCGCCCGCTCCCACGGCGCCCGGCGATTCGACGTCTGGGCCTACAACGACACCGGCTCCGGCCGCCGCGTGGCCGAGGAGTTCGGCTTCGTCCCGTCACGACGGCTGCTGCACCTCCATCGCCACATGCGCGCCATCCCGCAGCTCCCGCCGCCGCCCGGCGCTTCGCTGCGCGCCTTCCGCCCCGGCGACGACGACGACCGCTGGCTCGAATTGAACGCCCGCATCTTCGCCGCGCACCCGGAGCAGGGCCAGTGGACGCGCGAGGACCTCCACACCCGCATGCGGCAGCCGTGGTTCGACGCGCGCGACTTCCTGCTGCTGGAGGTGGACGGTACGCTCGCCGGATTCTGCTGGCTGAAGGTGGAGGAGCGCGCGAATGAAGGCCGCGTCGGCGAGATCTACGTCATTGGCGCCGCACCCGAGTACCAGGGCCGCGGCCTCGGCGCCTATCTCCTGAGCGCGGCCCTCCAGCACCTGCGCGGGCGCGGCGCGGACGTCGCCGCCATCTACGTCGACGAGTCGAACCGGCGCGCCGTCGCCCTGTACGAGCGCCTCGGCTTCCACTACCACCACGTCGACGTCTGCTACTCGCTGGACCTGCGCGGCGCCGCTCGCGCGCCTCGCGCGGCGGAGGCCGCGGCCTGACGCTCTCGCCTCATACTCAGCCGTCGTCTACGCTGTTGGCGCAAGCATCAGCGCTGGAGGACGCAATGCCTACGACGCTCACCGTGGGCGCTCAGGCGCCGGACTTCGAAGCCCAGACCGACAGCGGCGGTCGCGTCTCGCTCTCCTCGCTCCGCGGCGAGTGGGTCGTGCTCTACTGGTACCCGAAGGACGACACCCCTGGCTGCACGATGGAGGCCTGCGACATCCGCGACAACTGGCAACTGCTCTCCGGAGAGGCGAAGATTTTCGGCATCTCCCCCGATTCCGTCGAGTCACACGCCAGGTTCAAGCAGAAGCATTCGCTCCCCTTCCCGCTGCTCGCCGACGACGGACATGCCATCTCCGAGGCCTATGGCGTGTGGGGCCCGAAGACCTTCATGGGCCGCGAGTACATGGGCGTCGACCGCACGACGTTCATCATCGACCCCGACGGCAAGATCGCGCGCATCATGGAGAAGGTGAAGCCCGCCGGCCACGCGCTCGAGATCGCGCAGGCGCTGAAGGACCTGAAGTCGGCCGCGCCGGCCTAGACGGAGACACGATGCCCCAGGGGAAGTGTTCGTTCTGTGGCACCTTCGTGACCGGCGGCGGCACGCCCATGGGCAAGCACAGCGTCGCCTGCACCGCCTGCACGCCACTCGCCCTCAAGTGGATCGAGAAGCGCCAGCCGCAGGAGGCCGCGCCGGCTGACGCGGCCGGCCATGACGGCGGCGAGGAGAAGCAGGCGTCCTAGGAGGCGCGCTCCAGCTCCAGCCGCCGCACCTTCGCCCGCTCGCGGACGATCGTGCGGACCGTCCAGAGCAGCCAGAAGCCGAGCCACGCACCCACCATCGTGTTGCGCACGGTGATCGCCGTCGTGTCGATGATCGGCGTCACCGTCGTCTCCTGGTCCGAGACCTCGATGACGGCGATGGGCGTCGCGTTGCCGCCACCGCCACCACCACCGCCTTCGCCCTCGCCGCCGCCACCGTGCCCGTTTTGCGAAGCTGAGTCCGTCCCCGCCCCGCGTCCGAAGCCCATCCCGAAGCCGAAGCTCACGCGCGCAGCCGGGATCACGATGCGGCTCCCGCGCTCGACCGGTGTGCCGAAGCACGTCGCCGCGCCCAGGTCGTCCGGGATGCGCGTGATCTGCCGGACCATCTCGTCGGCCGTCGTCGCTTCCATCACTGTCTCCTCCGTCTCCTGATCGCTGCCGCTACCGCGAATGCCAGCAGGGGAGCCGCCAGCACCAGCAACATGCTCCCGCCGTCCACCGGCCGCGGCATCCCTGTGTGCCGCACGCCCCCGGCGTCCTCAACCCGCACGCCGACGGGTGTTCGCGTGCCAACAGCCACGCGCCCCGGCGCCTCAACCCCACGCACCAGCACCTCGCCAATCACGCGCCGGCGTCCGTCGGCATGGATGGGCACGTCGATGATCCGGTTCACGATCCCCATGGTCCGCCTCGCACATGTTCGCATTGCGATGATGCGGCCTGCCTGCGGCCGTTGCAATAGCCACGGGCGACGGCGCCCGTGAGAAAAGCGCACATGTTTGACTCGCCGCCGGGAGGGTGGCCATACTATGAATGTGAGAAAAATCACAATCGCCACAAATCGACCAAAGCCCACTGCCGAGCCGTCGCCGACGCCACGCGTCGTCATCGTCGGCGCGGGCTTCGCCGGCCTCGCCGCCGCAAAGGCGCTTCGGGGCAAAGAAGCCGATGTGCTGCTGATCGACCGCCAGAACTACCACACGTTTCTGCCGCTGCTGTACGAGGTCGCGGCGGCAGGGCTGGAGCCAGACGACATCGCCCAGCCC
>DATMAH010000140.1:0-5701 GCA_035583735.1 Dehalococcoidia bacterium | reverse complement strand
GCCGGCGCGAGCGGGCGCGCAGCGGGCGTCGGCGCGGCCGGTCCGCCATCACCGCCGGCCCCGGTGATGCGCTCGACGATGCGCTTCGCGAAGACGACGGTTTCAAGCAGGGAGTTGCTGGCTAGCCGGTTCGCGCCGTGGACGCCCGTGCATGCGACCTCGCCGCAGGCGTAGAGGCCGGGGAGGGTCGTCTCGCCCCAGGTGTTCGTGCGCACGCCGCCCATCATGTAGTGCGCGGCCGGCGAGACCGGCACCGGCTCGCGCGTGATATCGACGCCGTGGTCCAGGCAGTGACGGTAGATCTGCGGGAAGCGCGCCGTCACGCGCGCGGCGTCCAGGTGGGTGACGTCGAGGTACACGCTATCGGCGCCTGTCTTCGTCATCTCGCTGACGATCGCGCGCGCGACGACATCACGCGGCGCCAGTTCCGCCTTCTCGTGGTATCCGGGCATGAAGCGCTCGCCCGCGGCGTTGCGCAGCACGGCGCCCTCTCCCCGCACGGCCTCGGAGATGAGGAAGACGGGCACGCCCGGCAGGCGCAGCGCCGTCGGGTGGAACTGGATGAACTCCATGTCCTGCACCTCGGCGCCCGCGCGATAGGCGAGGGCGATGCCATCGCCCGTGGCCACGTCCGGGTTGGTGCTGACCCGGAACATCTGGCCGACGCCGCCCGTGGCGAGGATCACCGCGCCCGCGTCGAAGCGCGTGGTGACGTTCATGCGCGTATCAAGCGCGAGCACGCCAGCCGCGCGGCCCGCGTCCACGGCGATGTCCTCCGCCTCGACGTACTCCTTGATGGTGATGCGGGACATGCGGGCCACGTTGCTGAGAGAGATCTCGATGTGGGCGCCCGTGGAGTCGCCGCCCGCATGGAGGATGCGGTTGCGTGAATGCGCGGCCTCGCGGCCGAGCGCCACCTCGCCGTCGGTGCTGTCGAAGGGGACGCCGAAGGTGACGAGGTCGTGGATGCGGTCGGCCGCCTCCTCGACGAGGATGCGCGCCGCGTCTTCGTCCACGAGCCCCGCGCCGGCCTCGACCGTGTCGCGCAGGTGGAGCGCCGGGTCGTCGTCCGGGCCGATGGCGGCGGCGATGCCGCCCTGGGCGTACTTGGTGTTGCACTCGTCGATGCTGCCCTTGGTGAGGATGCAGACGGTGCCGTGCTGGCGGGCGAGCAGCGCCGCGTACAGCCCGGCGATCCCCGACCCGACGATGATGAAGTCGTAGCGCACGGCGGCTCTCGGCTATCAGCTCTCCGCTATCAGTCCCGGCCCCACCCGGACGCGACGGAGGCGGGACTTAGTGTCAAGCATACACTAACTGGCGGCCGGGGCAAGGTCAGCATGTGGGCACGGCGAACCCCTATCGACATGCTTCGTCTATCGCCGCGCCAGCGCCGCCACTACGATGGCGCGGAGGAGCGCGAGGATGTCCTGGTGGGAGCTGTTGCTGGTGCCGCTGGGCGCGGCCGTCGGCGGATACGGCACGCTTGTGGGCGCCGGCGGCGGCTTCGTCCTGGTGCCGGCGCTGCTGCTGCTCTACCCCGACGAGGATCCAGCGGCCATTACGTCAATCTCGCTGGCGGTGGTCTTCGTCAATGCCCTGTCCGGCTCGGCGGCCTACGCGCGGCTGCATCGCATCGACGTGCGGAGCGGCCTGTATTTCGCCGCGGCGTCGCTGCCGGGGGCGGTGGCAGGCGCGCTGCTCGTCCAGTACGTGCCGCGCCGCGCGTTCGACGTGATCTTCGGCGTGCTGCTGCTGTCCATCGCGGCGTACACGTGGTGGAGCGTCGGGCGGCCCCAGGTGATGCGGCCGCCGTTGCGCGGGCGCGGCGTGGTGACGCGCGTGATGCCCGGGACGGACGAGGGCCAGGTCTTCCGCTACTCGTTCGTGCTCTGGCACGGAATGGCGTTCGCGGCGGGCATCGGCCTGCTATCCAGCCTCCTGGGCATCGGGGGCGGTGTCTTCCATGTGCCGGTGATGATCGCGGTGCTGCGCTTCCCGGTGCACGTCGCCGTGGCGACGTCGCAGTTCGTGCTGGCGTTCATGTCCGGCGAGGGCGCGGCGGTGCATCTCGCGACGGGCGAGCTGGGCGGGGAGAACCTGGTGCGCGCGGCGCTGATCGCCCTCGGCGCGATCCCCGGAGCGCAGCTCGGCGCGCGGATGGCGCAGCGGGTGCGGGGGACGATGATCGCGCGGCTGCTGGTGCTGGCGCTGGTGCTCGTGGGCGGCCGGCTGCTTGCCGCCGCGTTTGTGTGAGCCTCCCCCTCCAGACGACGGTCCGGCGGCGACGAGGTCTGAACTTCCGGAATTCGCTCCGTTATCTGCGCGATGACGACAGGGTTGACGACCTCGCGACGTACGACAGGGACGTGCTCGAGGTCGGCACGATCGAAGGGATCTCCATCGTGACGCCGGCAGCGCTCGTCGCCGCGCTGACGCCAGAATGACGATTACGCCGGGCGCGTGATCGCGCCTTCGCTGGCGCTGGAGACCTGCGCCGCGTACTTCGCCATGACGCCGGTCGTGTAGCGGGGCTTCGGCGGCGTCCAGTCGCGGAGGCGCGCCTGCATCTCGTCGTCCGCAATCTCGACATCGAGGCGGCGGTTGGGGATGTCGAGCGAGATGATGTCGCCTTCGCGCACCGCCGCGATCGGGCCGCCGACGAACGCCTCCGGCGCGACATGCCCTGCCATAAGGCCGCGCGTGGCGCCGGAGAAGCGGCCGTCCGTCAGCAGCGCCACCGTCTCGCCCAGCCCCTCCCCGACGATGGCCGACGTGACCCCGAGCATCTCGCGCATGCCGGGGCCGCCCTTCGGCCCCTCGTAGCGAATGACGACGACGTCCCCGGGCTTGATCTCGCGGCGCGTCACCGCGTCCATCGCGTCTTCTTCGCGGTCGTACACGCGCGCAGGGCCGCGGTGCGTCATGCGCTCGTGCCCGGCCACCTTCACAACGCAGCCCTCGGGCGCCAGGTTCCCCTTGAGGATCACGAGGCCGCCGGTGGGCTTGAGCGGGTCCTTCACGGTGTGGACGACATCCTGTCCCGGCGTCTCCACCGCCACCGCCGACTCTTCCGCGAGCGTGCGTCCGGACGGCGTGAGCTGCTTGCCATCGAGGTAGCCGGCCTCGACGAGCCGGCGCGCCACGAGCTGCGCGCCACCCGCCCTGTCAAGGTCGGCCGCGAGATACTTGCCGCCGGGCTTCATGTCGGCGATGAGCGGCGTGCGCGTGCTCACCATGTCGAAGTCGTCGATGGTCAGGGGCACGTTCGCCTCGCGGGCGAGCGCGAGCAGGTGCAGCACGGCGTTGGTCGAGCCGCCGGTGGCCGCGACGCCGGCGATGGCGTTCTCGAACGCCTGGCGCGTGAGCACGTCGAGCGGGCGCTGGTTGCGGCGCAGCACGTCCATCACCACCTCGCCGGCGCGCACGCCGACATCGTCCTTGCGCGGGTCGACCGCGGGCACGCTGGCGCTGCCGATCGGCGAAAGGCCGATGAACTCCATCGCCAGGGCCATGGTGTTGGCGGTGAACTGGCCGCCGCAGGCGCCCGGCCCCGGGCAGGCGCTCTGTTCGAGCTGGTCCAGCTCCTCGTCGGTGATTCGGCCCGCGGCGTGCGCTCCCACGGCCTCGAAGACGTCCTGGATGTTGACGTCGCGGCCCTTGTATCGCCCTGGCAGGATCGACCCGCCGTAGACGATGATGCCCGGGATATTGAGGCGCGCCAGCGCCATCGATGCGGCCGGGATCGTCTTGTCGCAGCCGACGAGGCAGACGAGCGCGTCGAACATGTAGCCGCGTGTCACCAACTCGATAGAGTCGGCGATGAGCTCGCGCGAGATGAGGGACGTCTTCATGCCCTCGGTGCCCATGGTGATGCCGTCGCTGATGGCGATGGTGTTGAACTCCATCGGCGTGCCGCCGGCCCTGCGCACGCCCTCGGCCACCTTCGCGGCGAGCAGGCGGAGGTTGAAGTTGCACGGCATCGTGCCGATCCACGTGTTGGCGATGCCGACGATCGGCTTCGCGAGGTCCTCCTTCGTGAAGCCGATGCTGTAGTAGTACGAGCGCGCGGCCGCCCGCGTCGGCCCGTCGGTGATCGTGCGCGAGTTGTGCTTGGGGTCGAACGCCGCCATGTGTCCTCCGTGGCGATCAGGGTAGCGACTGGCCGGGTGTGGCGCGAAGTTGCGACGCCCGTCGGCCGGCGCGCGCACGACGCCGCAAGCAGCCGCCGGTAGCGTGAGCGCATGGACGAAGGAGCCACGGCGAGGCCCTCGTGGCTGCGTCGCCGCCTGCGCGACGCAACGGCCGGCGCCCTGGCGGGCGCCGCCGCGACGGCGCCGATGACGCTGCTGATGGGCCGCCTGCACCGGCGCCTGCCGCCCCAGGAGCAGTACCCGCTGCCGCCGCGCGAGATCACGATGGAGGTCGCCCAGCGGGCCGGCGTGGTGGACGACCTCGACGAGGCGCAGCGGGCGTGGACGACCCTCGCGGCGCACTTCGGCTACGGGGCGGCGATGGGCGCGCTGTACGCGCTCGCGCCGCGAGCCGTCGCGCGGCCGCGCATCGGACGCGGGGTGACGTACGCGCTCGGCGTCTGGGGCGGCAGCTACCTCGGCTGGTTGCCTGGGACGGGCATCTACCCGCCGGCGACGGAACAGCCGCCGCGGCGCAACGGGCTGATGATCGCCGCGCACGTGGTCTGGGGCGCCGCATTCGCGTTGAGCCTGCGCGCGCTCCAGCGGCGACGCTAGCGGCGTGCTGCCGTACCGCGGAGCGGCGGCAGTCCAGCACGGGCGCATCGCCGACGAGCGCTCCTTCGCCGCCTGGGTCCAGCCGATCGCCGCACAGCTCGCAGCGGACCGGCGTGAGGTGGTCGCGTCCGCGCGGTGGACGGCGCCTGATGCCTTCGGCGACGGACGGCGACTCGTCTAGCGGACGCAGCGGAACTGGATCACGAACTGGTTCGAACCCATCGTGATCTCGCGGAAGCCGGCGCGTCCCAGGCGAGCGGGCACATCGTCTTCGACCAGCGGCACGCAGATGTCGTCGACGTGGAGCGCGCGGAAGTCGTCGCTGTCGCGGCTGTCGACGCCGACGAAGACGCCGCCTGGCCGCAGCACCCGCGCCACCTCCGCGAGCAGCCGGTCCTGCAGCTCCGGCGTCGGGACGTGATGGAGCATGGTGAAGGAGACGGCGGCCGAGAAGCGTCCGTCCGGAAACGGCAGCCGCGTGCCATCGCCGAGTACGACGCGCACCGCCGGTCCGCCGAGCCGCGCGCCGAGCGCACGCGCCAGGTCCTCGTCGATCTCGACGGCGGTGAGGCGCGGCGCCATCTCGCGCAGCACCTCCGTCGTCCGCCCCGGACCCGGACCCACTTCGAGCAGGTGGTCGCCGAGGTCAACACCGTTCAAGGCGCCGGGGATGATCCATGTGCGCACGCCCTCAGCCCACCGCTCGCTGGAGCAGGACTCGAGATGCGCCTTGTTCATGCGTGTCTCCTTCGGGCGGTCCCCCGCGTCCGCGGCCCGGCTGTGACGCCGTCTTGACCCACGGCCGGCCGTGCCGGATGGTAACGCTCACAGCGCCTCACGACACGGAGGACCCGATGCGAATTCGCCTGCTCATCGGCGCCGCCCTGCTCACGGCGGCGGCGGTGTCAGCGTGCGGCGACGACGGAGGTGGCGACGGGACGGCGACGGCC
>DATMAH010000139.1:0-5694 GCA_035583735.1 Dehalococcoidia bacterium | reverse complement strand
AGACGATCAACCGCCTCATCCAGTCGAGCGGGACGGGACACTACCGGGAGCACTTGCCGGCGCTGAAGGAACTGAAGGCGAAGGCGGGAGCCGCCTCGTGATCCAGAAGGTCCACCACGTCGGCGTCGTCGTGCGCGGCATCGACGAGGCGCTCCGCTTCTACCGCGACAGCCTCGGCCTCCGCCTTCACAAGCTGGAGACGATCGAGGAGCAGGGTGTCAAGGCGGCCCTCCTCCAGCTCGGCGACAGCGAGATCGAGCTGCTCGAGCCCGTCGTCCCGGACACCGGCGTCGCCCGCTACCTGGAGCGCAAGGGCGAGGGCCTGCACCACATCTGCTTCCAGGTCGACGACATCGAACGCGACCTCGCCACACTCAAGGCCGCCGGCACGGAGATGATCGACCAGCAGACGCGCATCGGGCTCGCCGGCCGCATCTGCTTCCTCCACCCCAGCGCCATGCACGGCACGCTCGTCGAGCTGTGCCAGCCCATCGACGAGCCGGAGGCCGCGCATGCCTGAGCTGACGCTCGACCACGTCGTCATCGCCGTGCGCGACCTCACGACCGCCACGGCGGATTACGCTGACCTCCTGGGCCGCCAGCCGTCCTGGCGCGGCGAGCACCCCGCGTACGGCACCGCCAACACGCTCTTCCGCATCGAAAACACGTACATCGAGCTGATCGCGCCATCCGGGCAGAGGCCGAAGGACAAGCGCTTCCTCGAACCGCTGCAGAAGTTCATCGAGCGCGGCGAAGGCGTGTTCATGCTGGCTCTCGGCACCAGCGACTTGAAGGCGACGGTGCGCGAGCTGCGCGACCACGGCATCGAGATCGGCAACCCGGCGGACGGCGAGGGCGTCGACGTCATCACGGGCGCGCGGCGGGCGTGGCGCAACGCGCTCGCCTCGCCGAAGACCACGAACGGCGTGCAGCTCCTGTTCATCGAGCACAAGTCGCCGCGCAGCGCGCTCCCCGTCGCCGAGATGATGGCGCCGGAGTCGTGCGTGACGCGCATGGACCACGCCGTGCTCCTCTCACCGGACCTCGAGGCGACGCGCCGCGTCTGGATGGAATCGCTCGGCGTGCGGCTGGCGCTCGACCGGACGTTCCCGGACCGCAACACCCGCATCCTCTTCTTCCGCCTCGGCGATATCACGATCGAGGCGAGCGGCGGCGCCGAGCAGAGCGCCGAGGGGATGGGGAAGCCGGACCGCATCTGGGGCCTCGCCTGGGGCGTGCCGGACGTGGAGGCGGCGTGCGAGCGCCTGCGCGAGGCGGGCATCGACGTCGCGGGCCCGCGGCAGGGCATCAAGCCCGGCACGCTCGTCGCCACCGTGAAGGGGCCGCAGACGCACGGCGTGGCGACGCTGCTCATCGAGCACCAGGAGGAGTCCTTCCGCGAGGAGTCGCGGTTGCCGCACAGCGGCGCCTTCGACAACGCGCCGCAGCGCCGCGCGTTCACCGCCACCGGCCTCGACCACGTGATGCTCGGCGTCGCCGATGTCGACGCGGCGGCGGAGACGTGGCGCGACACGCTGGGCCTCGAGATCGCCAACACGCTCGCGCCGGCCGGCCAGCCGCTGCGGCTGGTCCGCATCGGCGCCGGCAACGCCGCCATCGACCTGGCGCAGCCGCTCGACGAGAGCACGCCGTTCTCGTACGAGCTGGCGCAGCGCGGCCCCGGCATGTTCTCCCTCGGCATCGACGTGGACGACCTCGACGCGGCCGTGCGCGACCTGCGCGCCAGGCGCGTCGACGTCGGCGACCCGCACGATGGCTGGTGGCCCGACACCCGCGTCGCCCGCATCAACCGCGCGAACACCCACGGCGTAGCGATCTACCTGGTCCAACGCCGCTAGCGTCCCTGGAAGTTCGGCTGGCGGCTCTCCTGGAATGCGCGCGGGCCCTCCTTCGCGTCCTCCGTCGACTGCGCGATGGCCATCGCCGTGTTCGCCTGCTCGAACGCCTCGTGCCAGTCCGCCGTCAGCCCGCGGTACACCAGCCGCTTCGCGAGCTGCATCGCCACCGCCGGCCCCGACGCCAGCCGCAGCGCGAATTCCCTCGTCGCCGTCATCAGCTCCTCGCCCGGCACCACCTTCGACACGTAGCCGATGCGCAGCGCCTCCTGCGCGTCGATGAAGTCGCCCGTCCAGATCAGCTCCAGCGCCTTCGGCAGACCAACGATGCGCGGCAGCAGGTACGCGCCGCCGTCGCCCGGCACCAGCCCCACCTTCACGTACGACATCGCGAACTTCGCGTGCTCGGACGCGATGCGGATGTCCGCCATCGACGCCATGTCCATCCCCGCGCCCACCGCGGCCCCGTTCACCGCCGCGATGTACGGCTTGTCGAGCAGCTGCCCCGCGCGCGGCACCATGTGCACGCCGTCGCGCAGCCAGTTCCGCCGGTCCGCCGCCGACACCACGCCCTCCGTGCGTGCCGTCTCCGCAACGCCCGAACCACCCCGCAGGTCCGCCCCGGCGCAGAAGCCGCGGCCTGCCCCCGTCACGACGACGACCCGCACGTCGCGGTCGCGCCTCGCGTCGTCCAGCGCCGCCGCCCATTCGCGGATCATCACGTCCGTGAAGGCGTTCATGCGCTCCGGGCGGTTCAGCGTGATCGTCGCGATGTGGTCGGCCTTCTCATAGAGGATTTCGGCGTAGTCGCTCATGGCTCTCTCCTGTCGTGCTGGCGTCCGGGGCATCTTCCTGCTTTCGCACGCTAGCTTCCAGCGCCCGGATGGGCCCGCGTCTTTTTCGAACGCGCGGCGAGTGCCACAATCCCCTCGTCCGTCCCGCGCGCGTTCCCGGAGGCAGCACCATGGAGTTCAAGGAAGTCATCGGCCGCCGCCGCTCGATCCGATTCTTCGACCCGGACCGTCCCGTTGAGCGGGCAAAGATCCAGAAGATGCTCGAGGCGGCGCGGCTCGCCTCCTGCGCCGTCAACGCGCACTGGGCGCGCGCCATCGTCGGCTTCCGCGACGACCTCACGGAAGACCAGCTCAACCGCCTCAAGACGCCCGTCGCCGGACTCAATACCGAGCTGGCGCCCGTCCACATCCACTTCTTCAACGACCTCGGCGTCGTCAACCGCATCCAGGGCTCGCGGCTGAAGGAGCTGGTCGATGTCGGCGCGCTCGCCCCCACGCACGGCTGGAGCCACAAGTTCGTCGACGAGTTCGTCTACCCGCAGATCCTCAAGCCCATGACGCAGGGCCCCGGCTACCCGGTCATGTCATCGATGGACGTCGGCGTGGCGATGTGCCAGGCGCTGCTCACCGGCGTCGACGAGGGGCTCGGCGTCGGGCTCGTCACGCTCAACGGCGCCGTCCTCAAGGAAGTCTTCAAGACGCCGGACGACTGGATCCCGCTCTCCACCATCCTCGTCGGCTACCCGGCGGAGTCGTGGGACGGCGGCGGCCAGCGCCCGCGCCCGCCGTTCGAGGAGCTCTACTTCGAGGGCGAGTACGGCCGCCCGTTCCCGCGCGACCCTGCCGTCGTCGAAGAGCTGAAGCAGGCGAAGATGATCCAGGAGCCCGCGAAGCCGCACGACCCGAAGCGCATCGAGGAGATCAAGAAGCTGGCCGAGAAATACGGGCTGCCGATGTAGCTCCAGCTCGGTGCACCGTGCTGAAGGACGAGGTGTCGATGGCGGACAGCACCGGAGAGCGCGTCGAGTTGCGGCCAATGCTGGAGTACGCGGCCGTCGTCACGTGGCTGGAGGGCCTCAAGCAGCACTGGGGCGGCGACCCCGCGAACGACGACCCGGAACGCCTGCCGATCCTCGAGGCGTTCTGCCGCTTCGTCAACCGCGACCCCGACCAGATCATCAACGAGACGACGATGCTGAAGGACGGCGAGAAGCGCATCCGCATCAAGGGACGCGAGCGCTACGCCAACCTGATCAACGAGTTCCAGGACACGGTCGAAGGTTCGCGCTTCAAGAAGGGGAAGTGGGGCAACACCGTGCGCAGCTTCCTCATCCACAACGGCGTGCTGCTGGCGCAGGGCATGCAGGGCGGGATGGAGTAGCCGTTTCGCCCTCCTGCCGCCGACCCCTCGCGAATGCCGCGCGTTGACATGCGACGCTCGTAGTACACTCGCCCCAGCGAAGGTGCGCCATGCCGACCGCGGCCCCCAGCCGGATTGCAGCGTTGATCGCGTGCTTCGCGCTGCCGCTCATCGCGTGCGGCGATGACGCCGGCACGACCACCTCCAGCCCGGCGCCGTCGCACACCCAGTGCCCGGAGCTCTACCGGCCCGACACCAGCGCTCCGTGGTCTCCGGAGCCGGGCCGCGACTACCCGTGCCCGGCGCCGCACACCACCGCCGCCACGCCCGCGACGACCGCCACGCCGCCGCCGTCCACGCCGCTCGCCGTGGTCACCGGCCTGTTCGACGACCCGCGCGAGACTGCCGTCGCGCACACCCGCGCGCTGACGGACGCGCCCGATCTCCGCACCTTCACCCCGTGGGACCGCCAGTCCAGCATGCTCTACGACACGGCCACCGGCGAGGAAGTCAACCTCGGGCCCGGACGCTACGGTGTCTTCAGCCCGGACTCCCGCCTCGTGGCGTGGATCGCCGACGACGGCAGCGGCAGCTTCACCGGCGAGGGCTGGGTGATGGACCTCGAGACGCGCGAGCGGCAATCGCTCGGCGAGGCGCGCGTCCTGCGCTTCATGGAGGACGGCCGGCTCGCCATCGGCGTCGGCGCGAGCGACGCCGAGGCGCTCGACCTGGCGACCGGCGTGCGCGAGCCGGTGAACGCCGCCGGAGCGTTCAATCCGCCGTTTCCGCGCACGACCCCCGACGGGTACGAACTGATCGAAGCAGTGAGCCAGGATGACGATGGCCGGTACCGCGGCACGTGGACGCTCCGCGACCCCGCGCGCGGCGCCGTCCTCCTGCGCTTCGATGCGTTTCGCGCCACGCCGGCCGGCCGCGGCTGGCTGGCCGTCGCCACGTCCCCGCGCATCGACGCACCGCAGCAAGGCCAGCTCCAGGACCGGGGCACCGTCAACGTGTTCCTCGTCGAGATCGCGACGGGCCGCGCGCAGTTCATCGCCACCTCCGCCTGGAGCTACGCGAACTGGCCGCTCGTCGCCAACGAGCGCTACGTCGCCTGGACCGACGACTACTGCGGCTTCCCGGAGAACGGTCCCACGCGCATCTACGACCGCACGACCGGAGAGATCACCGAACTCGACGCGTCCCTCTGGCTCGAGGCGCTGACGGACGACGGCACGCTCGCCGTCGGCGACTTCGGCGCGAACGCGCTGATCGATATCGCGACGCTGCAATACACGGTGCGCCTCGTCGACGTCGGCGACAACGCGTGGTCGCCCGACTACCGCTGGGCCAGCGCCGGCCAGAACGACGGCCACGGCGGCCTCTGCCCCTAGGCCGCGCCTACTCCGGCACCAACTCCGTACGGCACTTCGCGCGGAATGTGGAGGTAGCGGGTAGGGAAAATCGCCGGCGTCCGGCGGTAAACTCGGCATCTGCGACGCTGGGGCGCGGCCGGCGGCCGCCGTCACACACCACCGCGCGAGGATGCGCATGGGTGAACGTGGCAGACCCCGGCACCCGGAGACGCTCACACCGCGGCAGTACGAGGTGTGGCTGCTGCTGCGCGAGGGCCTCACGAACGAGGAGATCGCGGCGCGCCTCGGCATCTCACCGGACGGCGTGA
>DATMAH010000138.1:0-3897 GCA_035583735.1 Dehalococcoidia bacterium | reverse complement strand
ACCTGCTCAGAGCACACCTGGCGCCCGCCGCCCGCCGACCGCCAGCAGTACGCCGAGATCGACGCCTCGACGCCGCTCCGTCCGTCCTCTACCAACGCCAGCACGCCGCGGCCCGGATGCCGCGCCGGCAGGGCCGCCATCACCGCTTCGAACCGGTCCACCGCCGACGCGTCGCGGGCGACGGCGATGAAGTTGACCACGCGCAGCCGCACGGACGACTCCTCGAGGCCCTGGCCGGACGTCTCGCGCCAGATGCGGTCGAACTCACCTTCGATGTCCGCGGGCTCGACCGAAACCGGCTGCTCGGCCAGCGCCTCGATGGCGGTCACATGCGATGCCATTCGCGTCCTTCGCGCTCAAGGAGGTCCTGCGCGCACGTTGGCCCCCACGTCCCCGCCTCATACATCTCCAGCGGCGCCAGTCCCTGCTTCCAGCCCTCCAGCACCGGGTCCAGCAGCGCCCACGCCGATTCCACCCCGTCCCAGCGCGTGAACAGCGTCGCGTCGCCGATCATCGCGTCGATGAGCAGGCGCTCGTAGGCCTCCGGCGGGTCGACGCCGAACGACGTGCCGTAGCGGAAGTCCATGTTCACGGGCCGCACGTCGGAGCGCGTGCCCGGCACCTTCGCGCCGAACCGCAGCGAGATGCCCTCATCGGGCTGGATGCGCAGCACCAGCAGGTTCGGCGTGAGCACGTCGCCGCCCATCTCGCGGAAGAGCTGCAGCGGCGCCGTCTTGAACGTGATCGCCACCTCCGTGGCGCGCTTCGGCAGGCGCTTCCCCGCCCGGAGGTAGAACGGCACACCCGCCCACCGCCAGTTCTCGATCTCCAGGCGCAGCGCCGCGTATGTCTCCGTCTGCGAGTCCGGGCTGACGCCGTCCTCCTCGCGGTATCCGGGCACCTTCGTGCCGAGGATGGCGCCCGCCGTGTACTGGCCGCGCACCGTCTCGCGCTCGATATCGGCGATCGGCCGGATGGCGTGGAAGACCTTCGCCTTCTCGTCGCGCACCGCATCGCCCCGGAACGACGCGACCGGCTCCATCGCCACGAGCGACAGCACCTGGAGCACGTGGTTCTGCACCATGTCGCGGAGCGCGCCCGCGCTCTCGTAGTAGTTCCCGCGCCCCTCGATGCCGACGGTCTCGGCGACGGACACCTGCACGTTGTCGACGTAGTTGCGGTTCCAGATCGGCTCGAAGATGCCGTTCCCGAACCGGAACACCAGGATGTTCTGGACCGTCTCCTTCCCCAGGTAGTGGTCGATGCGATAGATCTGCCGCTCCCTGAAGACGAGGCCGAGCGCCTGGTCCAGCCGCCGCGCCGACGCCAGGTCCTGTCCAAACGGCTTCTCCACCACGATGCGCGCCCAGCCGCCGCCCGGGCCGCCGCGCGACAGCCCCGCCTCGCCGATGCGCTGGGCGATGGGGATGTACGCGTCGGGCGGCGTGGCGAGGTAGAACAGCCGGTTGCCGGCGGCGCCGTGGGCCTCGTCCTGCTTCGCCAGCCGCTCCCCGAGCCGCACGTAGGCGTCGATGTCGTCGAAGCTGCCGCGGACGTAGTGGAGGTGCCGCGCGAAGCCGTCCCAGAGATCCTCCCGCAGCGGCTCCCGAGAGTGCCGCCGCACGGCCTCCTTCATCTCGGCGCGGAAGCGGTCGTCGTCCCAATCGCGGCGCGCGAAGCCGACGACGGAGAAGCCGCCCGGCAGCATCCGCTCCCGCGCGAGGTTGTAGAGCGCCGGCATCAGCTTGCGCGCCGTGAGGTCACCCGTCGCGCCAAAGACGACGATGGCGCACGCCTCCGGTACGCGCGTGATGCGCATGCCCTCCCGGAGTGGATTGCTGACCGTCGCCACGGTCATGGTCGCCTCTTCTCAGGACTGCTCCGCCTGCTTCGAGTAGACGACGGCGTGCCCTCCGAACTCCGCACGCAGCGCCGCCTGCACCTTCGCGCTGAACGACTCCGGCTGACGCGACGCGAAGCGCCGCATCAGCGAGAGCGTGATGATCGGCGCCGGCACGTCCTGGTCGATCGCTTCCAGCACGGTCCAGCGGCCCTCGCCGGAATCCTCGACGTAGCCGCGGATCGACTCCAGCCGCGGGTCCTTCTCGAACGCCCGCTCCGCCAGCTCCAGCAGCCACGAGCGCACGACGGAGCCGTGCTGCCAGATCTGGGAGATGCGGTGCAGGTCGAGGTCGAACCGCGAGTTCTGGAGCAGCTCGAACCCTTCGCCGTAGGCGGCCATCATCCCGTACTCGATCCCATTGTGGATCATCTTCACGAAGTGCCCGGCGCCGCTCGGGCCGACGTGCGCGTAGCCGCCGGGAGGCGCCAGCGTCGCGAACGCCGGCTCGAGGTGCCGCACCGCCTGCTCGGGCCCACCGACCATCAGGCAGTAGCCCTCCGTCAGCCCCCAGACCCCGCCACTTGTGCCGGAGTCGATGAAGTGAATGCCGTGAGCGGCGAGCTGCTCGGCCCGGCGCATCGTCTCGTGGTAGTTGGAGTTCCCGCCGTCGACGATGATGTCGCCGGCGGAGAGCAGCGGCGTCAGCGCGTCGATGTTCGCCTGCGTCGGCGCGCCCGCCGGCACCATCAGCCAGACCACCTTCGGGGACGGCAGCCTGGCGACGAGGTCCTCCAGCGATGTCGCGCCCTCCGCGCCGTGCTCGACGATGGCGTCGACCGTCGCCTTCGTGCGGGCGTAGGCGACGACCCGGTGCCCCCCGCCGAGCAGCCGCTGCACCATGTTCGCGCCCATGCGCCCCAGCCCGACCATGCCGATGTCCATCGATCTACCTCTCCTTCGCCGCCGGAGCCGTCAGCAGGTGGCGCACCGTGTCACGCACCCGCTCCACTCCCTCCTCGATGTCCGCTCCGAGATGCAGCCGCACGATCGGCCGGCCGCGCGCCGCCAGCGACTCGAAGTCGCCCAGCGCCTGCGCCCGCTTGAGCTGACCGAATGTGTACGGCCTGCCGGGGACCGCGACGTCGAGCACGTCGTCGGCGGTGATCTGCAGGAACGCGCCGGCCGGCGGGCCGCCCTTGTGCAACTGGCCGGTCGAGTGCAGGAAGCGCGGGCCGTAGCCAAGCGTCGTCGCGACGCCTTTCGCGTCGCGCACCAGCGCGCGGATGCCGGAGAGCGCCGCATCTACCCGCTCTGTCGGCGTGATGTACGCCGTAATCGCGAAATAGCCGCGGTCGGGGGTCGCCTCGATGAGCTCCGCGAGCGCGCCGGCGACGTCAGAGCGATGGCCCGGCGCAACGCCCGTCAGCGCCGTCACGTCATCGCTGCCATCGATCGCGGCCACGTCCAGCCGGCCCGTCGCCTCAAACTCGGCAAGGACGCGGGCGGTGTTGTCCTTCGACTCCTGCACGTTCGGCTCGTCGAAGGGGTTGATGCCGAGTATCTGCCCGGCGACGGCGACGGCGAACTCCCAGCGGAAGAACTCGCGCCCCAGGTCGTACGCCGAGTCGAGGTCGATGATGGCGACCGGCTGCCCCTCGGCCTGCAGCGCGCCGGCCGCCGCATCGTTCTCGCCGTTGCTGTCCGCCTCGAGCCGCACCTGGATGAACAGGCGGTCATCGCCGTACTGCAGCGGCGAGCCGAGTGGTTCCCCGGCGACGGGCAGGATGCCTCGCCCGTCTTTCCCCGTGCTCTCCGCGATGAGCTGCTCCAACCAGAGGCCGAACGCGGCGAGCTGCGGCGCGACGATGAAGGTGCATTTGTCCCGCCCGGCGAGCGCCATCTCACCCAGCAGCGCGCCGAGCTTCAGCGCCCCGCTGAGCGGAGCGCGCGCCTCCTCCGCCGCGGCGATGCCTGATTCCACAAGCCGCGCCACGTCGACGCCCGCCAGCGCCGCCGGCACCAGCCCGAAGAACGACAGCGCCGAATACCGCCCG
>DATMAH010000137.1:0-2206 GCA_035583735.1 Dehalococcoidia bacterium | reverse complement strand
CATCGCCGGCGTGGATGATGGCGCCGACGCCGGCGAACGCGGCGGGCACGCGCGGGTCGACGTAGCCGTGCGTATCGGAGATGACGCCGATGAGCATGCTGCAGCGTAGCGTCAGCGGGCGGCGGGCAGCGTTGTATGGTTACGGCAATGAGTACGCGCCGGCGCGCGGCCCCGTCCGCACCGTCCCTCCGCATCCGCGACTTCCTGGCGCTGGTCGATGATGGCGTGCGCGAGCGGCTGGGCCGCGGATATGCGGCGCTCTCGATGCGGCAGCGCTTCGGATACGTGCAGTACGACGACGGCGACCCGAGCATCCATTACGAAGTCTGGGCGCAGCGGAAGACGGGGCGCGTGGAGGTGGGGCTGCACTTCGAGGGAGCGGACCGCGAGCGCAACTACGCGATCGCGGCCATGCTGGCGGAGCGCGCCGCCGACGTCGTCGCGGCCGTGGGGCCGGAGTACGAGCTGGAGGAGTGGACGGCGCAGTGGACGCGGCTGCACCACAGCGTCGCCGCGCCGGCGCTCACGCCGGAGCTGGCGGACGAGGTGGCGGGCCGCGTGGTGGAGCTGATGCGGGGCATGCGGCCGCTGCTGGAGGAGGTGCTTGCCGGCGCAACTACAGGGCCAGCAAGATCGCGCACAAGGCGGCGCCAGAAACGATGATCGACTGTCACGTCCACCTGCAGCCGCACGGGCAGGCGCCGCCGATGACGCTGGCGCGCATCGAGGAGTACGTGCGCGTCGCGGAGGAGCGCGGCCTCGCCGCGGTCTGCCTGACGGAGCACCTGTTCCGCTTCGAGGAGGCGTACCGCGCGCTGCACGGCTGGTGGGACGCCGACCCGGACCCGGACCTGGCGGCGCTGGCGGCTGAATACTGGAAGCAGCACGTCTCGGGCACCGTGGCGGACTACGTGCGCGTCGTGGAGAAGGCGAAGTCGGCCGGGCTACCGGTGCGGCTGGGCATCGAGATGGACTGGCTGCACGGCAAGGAGGACGAGCTGGCGGCGTTCCTGGCGCCGTACGACTGGGACATCGTGCTGGGGTCCGTCCACTACATCGGCGCCTGGGGATTCGATGACCCGCGCTTCATCGACGAGTGGAGCAGGCGCGACGCGGCCTCGGCCTGGGCGGATTATGCGGCGCTGGTGCGCGAGCTTGCAGCCAGCGGCCTCGCCGACGTGATCGCGCACCCGGACCTGCCGAAGATCTTCGGCCACAGGCCCGCCGACGAGACGCCGCTGCACGACGCCATCATCGAGGGCGCATCGGCACGGGGGATGGCGGTGGAGCTGAACAGCAACGGCATCCGCCGCTGCAACGAGATCTATCCGGCGATGCCGGTCGTGCGGCGGGCCCGCGCGAGCGGATTGCCGATCACGCTCGCCTCCGACGCGCACGACCCGGAGCGCGTGGGGGCGAACTTCGCCGAGCTCGCCGCATGGGCGTGTGAGGCCGGATACGAGAGCGCCGTGGCGTTCGAGGCCAGAAAAGCGAGTACATACCCGCTTGCGGATGCAGGCTGACGCTCTCGATCGCGTAACAGTCGGCGCGTGCCTTGCTCGATCGGCGTATACTGTTGCGCATGGCCTCCCGCAGCCATAGCTGGTTCGACGCGGCGAAGCTCCTGCCCGGCGAACAGCTTGTCCGTAGCGCCCGCGCACGCATGCGCATCGCAAGCCCACCCGGGTGGTGGGAGGGTGAGCTGGTGCTGACGACAGACCGCCTCTTCTTCCTCCCCTTCATCGACAACGCGTACCTGCACGACACGGCGTTCTGGCTGGACGAGGTGCGCGCGCACGCGGCCGGCTGGAACCGGCTGGTCGTCGATACGGGCGACGGCGAGGCGCTGTTCCGGATCGTGGGCACGATCTCGGACGGGGACTCCGTGGCGGGGCGCCTCGGCGCCGGCTGGGCGCGCGCCGTCGAGCGGTCGTGCCGCGCGGCGCGGCCGCGGCCGGAGTTCGGCGACGGGCACCCGCATCGCGCGGCGGGATGAGCGCCCCGGTGTGGCGCCGCCTGGAGGGGTGATCCCGCGGCGCTGGTTCCCTCCCACGATGGTGATGTGCGGACGCCGCTTCCGTATCCGGATCTCGTGGTGTCGGCGCGCTGTCTCGATGACCGGCGGCTCGGCAAGCAGCGCGTCGAGGCGATGCAGGTGCTGAACGCGCTGCGTAACCCGGCGAACCGCTGGCGGCGCCACCCCACG
>DATMAH010000136.1:0-6099 GCA_035583735.1 Dehalococcoidia bacterium | reverse complement strand
CAGGAGAAGTCACAGCAGCTCGAGGCCGCGCTGGAGGCCGAACGCGAGCGCGCGCGGCGCGACCCGCTCACCGGCAAGCTGAACCACGCGGCCATCACAGAGGCGCTCCGCGAACAGATCGCGGCGACACCGGAAGGCGGGACGCTGGCGCTGGCCATGGTCGATGTCGACGGCCTGAAGCTCGCCAACGATACCTTCGGGCACCAGGTGGGCGACCTCGTGCTGGAGAGCGTCGCCCGCCGGCTGTCCGTGGACGGCGCCATCGTGGGGCGCTACGGCGGCGACGAGTTCATGGCGATCCTGCCCGGCGCCGACCGGCAGGCCGCGGAGGACTATCGCGCGCGCGTGCTGGCCGCGCTCACCGCCGTGGGCGTCACGGATCCGCAGACCGGCGCCTACGTGCCCGTCGTCGCCAGCATCGGCCTCGCCGTCTACCCGGACGAGGCGGAGGCTGTCGAAGACCTCATCCGGCTCTCCGACAGCGCCATGTATGCCTCGCGCCGCCAGCGCCTCACCAATACCGCCGGCAATCAGATGGGCCGCACGCTCGGCGGCGAGAGGGCGGCGCGCATGGTGGGCGAGATCGTCCCGTTGCTCACGTCCGACGGCGAGATCAAGGACAAGCTGCGGTTGGTGGCCCACCGGCTTTCGGTCGGCGCCGGTTACGATGCCGTCCACTTCGTCGTCGAGGACGCGGATGCGGCCGGGCTGCAGTCCAGCACGTTCGCGCGGCTGCCAGAGGAAGACCTCGAGGCGTGGAACCGTGGCCAGCGGCGCCTGAACGCCCGCGTCGCCCACGTGCTCGACCAGATCCGCCGGCCGATCATCATCGACGACGTGCGCGAGAGCGCATTCCTCGACCCCGACGTCCGCGACGGCCTGGCGAACGCCGGCTTCCGCGCCATCATCATGGCCCCCATGATCTGGAGCGACCGCGTCATCGGCGCCATGTCCGTCGCAAGCAAGGAGCGCGCGGCGTTCAGCGTCCGCGATGCCGACTTCATCGTCGCCGTCGCCACGCAGGTGACGGCGATCATCCGCATGTCCACGCTGCTCCGCGAGCTGCAGGAGTCGTCCGAGCGGCTACGGCGGTCGCATGAAGAGACGGTGATGATGCTGGCCGCCGCCGCCGAGGCGCACGACCACACGACCGGCCGCCACCTCTCGCGCGTCCGCACGATCAGCGAGATGCTGGCGCGCGAGCTGGGCCACGATGAGGATATGGCGCGCTCGGTCGGCATGGCCGCCACGCTGCACGATATCGGCAAGATCCGCGTGCCGGACTTCATCCTCGGCAGCTCGGACTCACTCAAGGAATCGGAGTGGGAACTGATGCGGCAACACACCATCTGGGGAAGCGCCTTCCTCTCCGAGCGCGCGGGGTTCTCCCTCGCCGCCGAAGTCGCGCGCCACCACCACGAGCGGTGGGACGGCGGCGGCTACCCCGATGGCATCGCCGGCGAGGACATCCCCGAGGCGGCGCAGATCACCACCGTCGCCGACAGCCTCGACGCCATGATCAACGACCGCCCCTACCGCGCCGGGCGGCCGATGGCGGATGCCGTCCGCGAGATCGTGTCGTGCGCGGGGACGCAGTTCAGTCCGCGCGTCGTCGATGCGCTGGTGCGCCTCTACGAGCGCGGGGACCTCGCGTTCATGAACGGCGAGCAGCACGAGGAGCGCGCGGCCGCGTAGGCATAGGCACGCCGCTGCGCGCTCCCACTAGAATGCCCGCGTGATCTGGAGAGCCTGGGTGCTGGCGAAGCACTCGTTCCTGGGGTTCCGCGACCACCGCTGCTCGCGCATGGCGGCGGCCATCTCCTACTACGTGCTGTTCTCCATCGTGCCGCTGGCAATCTTCGTCGTCTCGGTGTTCGGTTTCGTCCTGAGCGACGAGGGGCGGCGCGAGGACCTCGTCGACCAGGTGCTGGAGCAGTTGCCGCTGACACAGACGGAGGGCCGCGCCGACGTGCGCGACGCGCTCGAAGGCGTCCAGGGCATCAGCGGCCAGGCCGCCGTCATCAGCGCCGTCGTCATCATCTGGTCTTCGTCGGCGATGTTCGGCGCCATCCGCTCCTCGCTCAACACCGTCTGGGGCGTCGAGCAGGACCGGCCCTGGTTCCAGGGCAAGCTGATCGACCTCGCCCAGGTCGGCGTGTTAACGGTGGTGCTGATGGCCTCGATGGTGCTGACGGGCGTCCTGCGCGCCGCGCGGGCACGCAGCGCCGACTGGTTCGGCCCGCTCGCAGGTGAGAATCCCCTTTGGGAGATCCCGCCCGTCCTGCTGCCGGCGCTGCTGGCGCTGCTTGCCTTCTTCGTGCTGTACCGCCTCATCCCGGCGTCCCACCCCGGCTGGAAGGAGGCCCTCACCGGCGCCGTCGTGGCGACCGTGCTGTTCGAGGTGCTGAAGAACAGCTTCGCCATCTACGTCCAGAACTTCAACAACTACGATGTCGTCTATGGCGCGCTCGCCGGCGTCCTGCTATTCCTCTTTTACACCTACCTCGCCTCCAACATCCTCCTCATCGGCGCCGAGATCGCTCGCACGGCCGGCGACCTGCGCGGCGGGCGCCTGGCCCACGAGTTCACGCCCGACCCCACACTGCCGCCGGTGCCCGTGCGCATGGCCCGCGCATTCAAGGGCCTGTTCGTGCGCCAGCCCTGATGCGCGCGGCCTCCGCGTGTCCGGTGCGCTCGCGCACCGCACGCAACGCGCGCGGAGAGATGAGCGCGCCGTGCCGCCGCCTGGCGGACGCGAACGCCGTGCGCGAAGCGGGCGCCCGCCTGGTAGCCCGGCCGCCGGCTCGCTTGCCCGCCCTGATTCGCCGGTGATAGGCTGAATCTACATCCCGGGGAGGGACAGATTGATGTTTCCACTGCTTGCGCCGGGCATCGGGCCCATCGGGCCGTTCGAGCTCATCATCATCCTGGTCATCGTGCTGCTCGTGTTCGGCGTTGGCCGGCTGCCGGAAGTCGGTGGCGCGATCGGCCGTGGCATTCGCGAGTTCCGCAATGCCGCGAAGGACGACGACGGCGCGCCGTCGCCCGCGGAGCAGGCGGACCGCACGAGCGCCGACCTGGCCGCGCCGAACAGCGACGTCGCGGCCGACACCGCCGTCTTCTGCGGCGAGTGCGGCACCCGCAACGCCCGCGGCACGAAGTTCTGCACGTCGTGCGGCAACGCCATCGGCGCTCCCGTAGGCTGAGCCCGACAACTACCGAACCAGTCCACCGCCGGCCGCATCGGGCCGGCGGTCTTGTCGTGTACGAGGTGTGACGCGTGATCCGTGCCGTGCTGTTCGACCTGTGGGGGACGCTCATCGCGGAAGACCCGGCGGCATCCGACCCGCGCCGGCGCGCCCGCGCGAGCCGTGCGCACCAGGCGCTCGCGCGGCTGGGTCTCCCCTACGACCTCGCGGACGTCGAAGCTGCCTTCCTGGCCGCCGGCACCGAGCACGAGCGGATCCACGAGCGCGGCCTGGACCTCTCGGCGCGCGGCCGCACGGTGCTGTACCTGCGCTATCTCGACGAGACGCTGCCGGACCGGCTCGACGAGGACGGCTGGCGGATGCTCGACGCCGCCGTGCTCGAACCGGCGCTGCAGCACCGCCCGCTCCTCATCGATGGCGCGGCCGGCGTCCTCAAGGACGTCGCCGCGCACGGCCTGGGCGTCGGCCTCATCTCCAACACCGGCGCGACGCCGGGCTACGTGCTGCGGCAGATCCTGGATGACTTTGGCCTGCTGCCGCACCTGGGCCTGACCGTGTTCTCCGACGAGGTGGAGCTGGCGAAGCCCAATCCGGCCATCTTCCACGGCGCGCTGGAAGAGATGGGGCTGGCGCCGGACGAAGCCGCCTTCGTCGGCGACCAGCCGGTGCTGGACGTGCTGGGCGGCCGGCAGGCGGGCCTCTGGGTCGTCCAGTACGGCGACCGCCCCGCCACGGAGGCGGAGCCGCACGCCCGCATCACGCACCACGGCGAACTGCTTGGCGCCCTGCGAAACCTCGGCCTGGTGTAGACGTACCCTCTCACCCCTTCGCCCTTCGCCCTTCGCCCTTCGCCCGTTGCCCTTCGCCCGTTGCCCTTCGCCCTTCGCCCGTTGCCCTTTGCACTTTGCCCTTTGCACGTTGCTCTCGATCTGCCCTTTGCCCTTTGCTCTCGATCTGCCCTTCGCCGTTCCCCCGCCGTCCCGAACTATCAGCCGCCGACCGGCGCCTGTACACTCCTCGCACCATGGATCTGGGCCTGAAGGACCGCGTCGCCATCGTCGGCGGCGCGAGCAAGGGCATCGGCCTCGCCACCGCGCGCCTGCTTGCCGCCGAAGGCTGCAGCGTCGTCATCGCCGCGCGCTCGCCGGCGGACCTCTCCGCCGCCGAACGCGCGATCCGCGACGAGACGGGCGCGCACGTCGTCGCCGTCCCGTGCGACATGGCCGTCGCCGCCGACATCGAGAACCTGGTGCGGGAGACGGTGGGCACCTTCGGCCGCATCGACGTCGTCGTGGCGAACGCCGGCGGGCCGCCGCCCGGCCCCTTCGAGCAGCAGGACGACGCGGCGTGGCAGCGCGCCATCGAGCAGAACTTCATGAGCAACGTGCGCCTCGTCCGCGGCGCGCTCCCCTATCTCAAGCAGTCCGACCAGCCGCGCGTGATCACGATCACGTCGTCGGGCGTGAAGGAGCCGGTAGACGGACTCATCCTCTCGACCGCCGCCCGCCTGGCGACGGCCGGCCTTGTGAAGGGGCTGGCGAAGGAGCTGGGGCCGTACGGCATCACGGTGAACAACGTCGGTCCCGGCTTCACCCTCACAGACCGCGTGCGCCCGGTGCTGGAGGCGCAGGCGAAGTCGTCCGGCCGGCCCTACGACGAGGTGCTCGCCGAGCGCGCGCGCTCGATCCCGCTCGGCCGCCTGGGCCAGCCGGAGGACGTCGCCGCGATGATCGTCTTCCTGGCGTCGGCGCAGGCGCGCCAGGTCAGCGGCCAGACGATCCTCGTCGACGGAGGGGCGACGCGCGCCGTGCTGTGAGCGTGGCGTGGCGTGGGTTATGCGTGGTGCGTTCGCGTCGCGGAGATGGCGTCGGACACGGAACGAGCGCTAGACGGAGAACCAAGGACCTAAAACCTGGCACCTGGAACCTGGCGCTCGCGTCGTCGGACCTCACTCGTTCCCTTTGCCATTTGCTCTTTGCACTTGCCCCCACCACCCAGAACACACCACGCACGACGGCTACGGAACGAGGAGGGCGTGCAGCGCTCCGGCGTCGGCGGCGGTGGCGGGGCGTGGGCGGTCCGCCCCGGCGTCGAGGACGACGGGGACGGCCTCCCATGCGGTGACGCCGGCGCCTTCGGTGAAGGTGACGTTGAGGATCAGCGACACGCGCGGCTCGGGGATGTTCGCCAGGTCCACGGGGTCGAGGTCGAAGATGAAGTTGCCGAGGCCCCACGCCACGAGCTGGCCGCCCCGCTGCTCCACCGGCTGCACGACGTGCGCGTGGTGGCCGATGTAGGCATCGGCGCCGGCCGCGAGCGCTGCCTCCGCGAGCATGCGTTGCGTCGCGCTCGGGGTACGGATGTACTCATCGCCCGCATGGACGTACGCGACGACGAAGTCCGCGGCCTCGGACGCCGCCGTCACCGCGCCGGCGAGCGCGTCCGTCGTGCAGACCGCCATGCCGGGTGACGACTCCGTCGCCGACCATGACGCGATCGAGAAGCCGCCGCCCTCGTCCGGCGTCAGCGCGCAGGCGACGACGGCCAGCGTCAGCCCCTCGGCGCGCAGCGTCACCGGCGCCCACGCCGCCGCGGCGTCCGTGCCGGCGCCGGCGTACGCCACGCCCGCGTCGTCCAGCGCGGCGAGCGTGTCCTGCAGTCCGACAACGCCGTAGTCCATGGCGTGGTTGTTGGCCAGGCTCACCAGGTCGAAGCCGGCGTCGCGCAGGCCGGGGGCGAAGCGGGGCGGCGTGCGGAAGGTGTAGCCCTTCGGCCACGGGTCGCCGCGCTCCGTCAGCGCGCCTTCCAGGTTCGCGATGGCGAGGTCGCCCGTGATGAGGTGCGCGACCAGCGCGTACGGGTAGCCGGCGCCCTCCGCCGCCATCCAGTC
>DATMAH010000135.1:0-4337 GCA_035583735.1 Dehalococcoidia bacterium | reverse complement strand
CCGCCGCGCCACCAGCGGCCCCAGCACCGGGTCGTCGCCCAGCGCCTCGCCGATGGCCGCCGGGTCCGCCGTCAGGTCGAAGATGCGCCGCGCCCGCTCCACCACGTCGATCAGCCCGTGCCGCCAGTCGACCCACAGCCGCAGCGTCAGGTACGACTCCCCCGGCTCTAATCGCAGCTCCACCACACCCGGCCGCCCGTCCACCGCGATCGTCCGCCGGTACGCCTCTGCCGTCACCTCCTCCACGCCCGCGATCGCCCGCGCGCGCAGGAACGCCGCCATCGTCGTCCAGTCCAGCGGCGGACGGTACGCGAGGCGCAGCATCAGCGCATCGTCGTCGTCGTTCGTCCGGCGGCGCCGCCGCTTGCGCCGCATCTCCGTCGGCGTCAGCCGGAACGTCTCGCGCATCGCGTGGTTGAACTGCCGCACGCTCTCAAACCCCGCCGCGAATGCGATCTGCGCCATCGTCATGTCCGTCTCGTCGATCAGCCGCCGCGCGAAGTGGGTGCGCCGCGCCGCGGCCACTTCCACCGGCGTCGCGCCCAGGTGCTGCTTGAACAGCCGCCGCAACTGTCGCGACGAGACCGCCAGCCGTGACGCCAGCTCGTCCACGCCGCCGTCGCCGTCCAGCGCGCCGTCCGCGATCAGCCGCAGCGCGCGCGATACCGTCTCCGCCGCCGCCTGCCATGCCGGCGTCCCCGGCGACGAGTCGGGACGGCAGCGCATGCACGGACGGAATCCCGCTGCCTCCGCCGCCGCCGCGCACGCGAAGAACAGCACGTTCTCCGCTTTCGGCGCCCGTGCGCGGCACACCGGCCGGCAGTAGATGCCAGTCGTGATCACGCCGGCGAAGTAGCGACCGTCGAATCGCCCGTCGTGCGAGACGTGCGCCCGGTACAGCAGCTCGGGGTCATACGCCACCATGCACCGATTCTCGCACGCCAGCAGATACGGCGCTGGCAAGATTCGGACGCCGGCGGCAGGTGCGCGCGGCCACGTTCGCCGGGCCGTCCGGCTCTCCCGCCCACGACTCCCAGGGCGCATACTCACCGCATGACGTTCGACCTCGCCCGCTTCAACGAGATCCTCCGCACCCGCTACATCGGCCAGAACCTGGTCTTCGAGGCGAGCGTCGGCTCGACGATGGACCTCGCCCGTGACGCGGCGCGCCACGGTGCCGCCGACGGCACCGTCGCCCTCGCCGACGAGCAGACCGCCGGCCGTGGCCGCCTCGGCCGCTCCTGGATCACGCCGCCCGCCACGAACCTCGCATCGACGATCGTGCTCCGGCCGCCGCGCTCCGTCGTCCGTGACGTCGCCATGATCGCGCCGCTCGCGATCTGCCATGCCGTCGAGGACGTCGCCGGCATCCGCCCCGGCATCAAGTGGCCCAACGACGTCATGGTGCGCGACCGCAAGCTCGCCGGCGTCCTCATCGAGACGGACCTCACGGACGAGCAGGCGCCGCTCGTGCTCGTCGGCGCCGGCATCAACGTCAACTTCGACCCTTCGGCGCACGAAGAGATCGCCGGCATCGCCACAAGCCTCCGCCACGAGCTCGGCCGCGACGCCGACCGCGAGGCGCTACTCGCCGCCTACCTGCTCCACTTCGAGCGCATGTATGACGCCGCGAAGGCCGGCGAATCGCCCCGCGCACGCTGGCGCGAGCGCCTCGTCACGCTCGGCAAGGACGTGCGCGCCACCACGCCCGCGGGCGCCGTCGAGGGCCGCGCCGAAGACGTCGATGACGGCGGCGCGCTCCTCGTCCGCACCCCATCCGGCGATCTCGTCACCGTCGAAGCCGGCGACGTCACTCTGCGGGCCTAGCGGCGCTTCCGGCGCCCCGCAGCTCCCGCTCCAGCGCCAGCCGCCGCACGTTCTTCAGCGACTTCCCGAACACACGCAGCAGGTGCGGCCGCACCGCCGCCGCCCACGCCGCCTCGCCCAGCGGCCCCAGCGGCGCGTCGAAATCCTCCACCCACGTGAAGGTCGTCCCCGTGTGCGCCGGCTCCAGCAGAAAGCTGCCCGTCCCGTGGAACGCGCCGCGGTGCACCACGTCCATCCGCCGCGGCGCCTCCCACCGCACGATCTCCATCTCGTCGCGCACCACCGGCAGCCCGAACAGCCGCGACGTCACGCGGATCACGACGCCTTCCCCGCGCCTCCGCTCCGACACGACCTCCAGCTTCGCGACGTCCGCCATCCACTCCCCCTGCCGCTCGAGGTCCTCGAGCACGGCCCACACAGACTCAGGCCGCGCAGGGATGAACGTGCGGACCTCCACATGCGCCATCACACCCTCCACAGGCGCGACGCAGCAGCCACTGCACCACGGCGTATACTCCCCGTCGTGCGCGCTCGCTGGCAACGCTTCACACGCCTGCTCTCGCGGATCGTCGCGCTGCTGCTCGCCTTCGCCGTCGCCCGCATCGCCGTCGGCGTCTTCATCATCGCCACCGATAGCGACGCCACCGCCTGGGGCCTCCGCGCGACGCTGATCACTGCCGTCGTCGTCGTCTTCGGCCTCGCCGTGGGCGCGGTCGTGGCCCGCCTTGCGCGTCCGGCGTCTAACTGACCGTCCCTTCGTGCGATTCCGGCTCCACCGGCGGGATGGCAGGCGTAGCCGGCGCCTCCGGCGGCCCGACGCGCACCCGGCGCCGCTCGCCGCCATCACCGTTGGCGCCGCCGCCCGCGCCACCACCAAGGTGATCCGTGATCAGGCTCAACAGGTCGATCGGCACCGGGAAGATGATCGTGCTGTTCTTCTCCGTCGCCACCTCCGACAGCGTCTGCAGGAAGCGCAACTGCAGCGTCGCCGGCGTCTCCGACATGATCCGTCCCGCCTCCGCCAGCCGCTCCGACGCCTGCAGCTCGCCGTCGGCGTTGATGATCTTCGCCCGCCGCTCCCGCTCCGCCTCCGCCTGCCGCGCCATCGCACGCTGCATCCCCTGCGGCAGCTCGACGTCCTTCACTTCCACGGTCGACACCTTCACGCCCCACGGCTCCGTCTGCTCGTCGATGATCTGCTGCAGCCGGTTGTTGATCCGCTCCCGCTCCGACAGCAACTCGTCCAGCATCGACTGTCCCAGCACGCTCCGCAGCGTCGTCTGCGCGATCTGCGACGTCGCCCGGAAGTGGTCCAGCACGCGCGTCACGGCGTCCTCCGGGTTCACCACCCGGAAGTAGATGACGGCGTTCACACGCACCGTCACGTTGTCCTTCGTGATCGCCTCCTGCGACGGCACGTCCATCGTCACCGTCCGCAGGTCCATCTTCACCATGCGGTCGACGATCGGCAGGATCACGAATAACCCCGGCCCCCGCGCGCCCACCAGCCGCCCCAGCCGGAAGATCACCCCCCGCTCGTACTCGTTGACGATCTTCACCGAGAAGAACCAGACGATGAAGCCCCACGGCGGTATGAGAAGGATGAACGCGAAGATCGTCAGCATCCAGCGCACGAGCGCCGCCAGACCTCCCTCGTCCTTGGCGCGCTCCTCGTCGATCCTCGGTGGCGGCTCCCGCATCTCAACGCTCATCGCAACGTCCTTTCGCTCGGCGCTGGCTTCCGCATTCTAGCCCGCCCGATCGGAGGTTGGCCGCGACGCCCCGCAGGGCTAGCATGCGCAGGCACGCGGAGGTGCACCATGCTCGAACACGTCGACCGCATGCAGCTCGCCGTCCGCGACCGCGCCGCGGCCGCGCAGACATTCGTCGATGCGTTCGGCGCCGAGGTCGTGCGCGACGACGAGCTGCGCGCCCTCAACGCCCGCCGCCGCGTCGTCCACGCCGGCGCCAGCGAGTTCGAGATGCTCGAACCGGCAGGCGACGGCCCCGTCCACGACTACGTCGCCGAATGGGGCGACGGCCTCTTCGCCGCCGGCTTCTCCACGCTCGACGTCCAGGCGCTCGCGCGCCGCCTCGACCAGAAGGGCATCGCCTATGCCTACGAGCAGCACCAGCTCTTCATCGCGCCCGACCAGACGCCCGGGCTGCGCATGGTCATCTCCCCCGAGGTGCGCCGCCCGGTGACGGGCCTCATCCGCTCTCTCTACGAGGCCACCAACCTCGTCGACGACCACGTCTCTGCCGCCGCCTTCTACGCCGACCGCTTCGGCCTCGACCCCTCACGCTTCTGCCCCATCACCAGCGAGGCCTACGGCTACACCGGCCAGCTCACCCTCTTCAACCCGCCCGAGCGACTCGACCGGATCGAGCTGTCACAGATCACGGACTGGACGAAGCCCATGGGCCGCTTCATGAAGCGCCGCGGCGGGCAGACCCTCTACATGTGCTATGCGGAAGCGGACGACGTCATGCCGATCATCGAGCGCCTG
>DATMAH010000134.1:0-2428 GCA_035583735.1 Dehalococcoidia bacterium | reverse complement strand
GACGATCGCCTCCGTGCACGGGGGCGTGGCGCCGTGGTGCGCGCACGGCTCCAGCGAGACGTACAGCGTCGCGCCGCGGGCGCGCTCTCCGGCGGCGCGCAGCGCGTGCACCTCCGCGTGCGGCTCGCCGTGGCGCTGGTGCCAGCCCTCCCCCACCACCTCGCCGCTCGGGGCGACGACGACCGCGCCGACGACGGGGTTCGGGTGGGTGCTGCCCCTCCCGCGCTCGGCCAGCTCGAGGGCGCGCGCGAGGTGGCTCACGTCGCGGCGGCGACGATGCGCCGGTAGGCGGCGGCCGGGTCCGGGTCGGCGAAAACGGCGCTGCCGGCGACGAGCAGGGTCGCGCCCGCCTCTCGCAGCGCCCGCGCGTTCGTCTCGCCGACACCGCCGTCCACCTGGATCGGCACGTCCACGAGCGCGCGCAGCTCGGCGATCCGGTGGAGCGCCTCCGGCATGAACGACTGGCCCGAGTAGCCAGGGTGGATGCTCATGCAGAGCACGATCTCCGCGCCTGCGCGGCCCGCGAAGGCTGCGGCGTCGGCCGGCGAGGTGCCCGGGTTGAAGGCGACCCCGACGGAGAGCCCGTGCGCGCGCGCGGCGGCGGCCACCCCCTCCGGGTCGTGCGTCGCCTCGACGTGGAACGTGACCGCGTCGCCCCCCGAGGCGGCCACCTCGGCGAAGTGGTGAGCGGGATCGTCGACCATCAGGTGGCAGTCGAGCACGCCGCCTGCGGCGTGGACGGCGGGCGCGATCGAGCGCAGCACGACCGGCCCCATCGTCACCGGCGGGACGAAGTGCGCGTCGCCGACGTCGAAGTGGAAGATCCGGCAGCCCGCCCCGAGCAGCGCCTGGATCTGCTCCCCCAGCCGCATGAAGTCGGCCGCGTAGAGCGACGGCTCCACCTCGCTCCCGTGCCGGATCCAGTCGCGCCAGGGCACGCCCGCGATCTTAGGCCGGCACCAGCAGGCGCAGACCGAAGTGCGTTTCGCGTCTCCGTTGCCGCACAGGGCTCCAGTCGGTCAGAGACGGCCCTCGCTGAGGCGAGCGCACGCTGCCTCGGCAACGACTCTCGCCACCCTCTCCGCGGCCTCGGCGACCTGTTCGTGCTCCCAGACACGGATAGACGTCCAGCCTCGCTCCGCGAGCTGCAGGTCCGTGTCAGCGTCTCGACGTCTGTTCGTCTCGATCTTCGCTCGCCACCAGCCAGCGTTCTGCTTCGGCGAGGTCCCGTGCGCGGGGCATCCATGCCAGAAGCATCCATCCACGAAGACGGCGATGCGCAGCCGTGGGAAGGCGACATCGGCGCGGCGACGGAGGCCCGGCAGGGCGTAATGGACTCGGAACCGGAGGCCACGCCGGTGAAGCAGCGACCGAAGGGCGACCTCGGGGTGGGTATCCCGCTGGCGTTGCGCCTTCATTCGGCGGAGCGCGTCGGGTGACGATGCCGCCGGAGTGTCGCGCCCGGACAAGCCGAGCCCGAGTCTACGCGGTCTCTAGATGGATGCGAACGCAGTGTCGTATTCGTGGGCGATCCGCGTGACCATGTTGTCGTAGTAGAAGATGTCTCCCGGAGCCGGTGCTGGCCGTGACGTGACCAGCGAGACGGCCGTCGTCCCGTCGTTCGCGGCGGAGATGACGATGACGCCGAGACCGTCGTAGCCCTCCGTCGAGCTGCCCGTCCGCCGCGGGATCTCCCGGAGCTTCGCGACGACAGCGGCGGCAGCGGCCGGTTGCTTGTGCTCGGAGACGACGACGGGCATCCCCGGCGTCTTGTTGAGGTCCGGACTCACGAACGTCGGGCTGGCGTTGACCATCACGAGACCCACCGCAAGTGCCTGGCGTGAGGCGCCGTGAACAGTCTGGTGACTCGAATTGAGCTCGTCGTAGAGGCGGGGGAGCGCCTTGACGTGCTCCGTCATCGCCGCCTTCGCCTCCAAGGCCATCAACACCGCGCCAACCGGAGCACGACGCAGAGGCGGGAGCGTCGCGAGCGTCCTTCTCTGTGCCGCGTCGAGCGCGACGTGGTACCGACGAGCGAGGTCGACCAGCGTCTCCGTCGTCGCTTCGCCTGCCGGCCGCGCGATCACCAGATCGAGCACCTTCTTCCTCGCCGTGGCGAAGTCGCGCAGCTCATGGTTGATACCGAACACGATCTTGCCGCTCCTGGCATGACTGCGCATGAGCGCGCTCTGCTGGAGCAGGTCGAACAAGACAGCCCAGCACGCCACCTTGCTGTGGAGGTCCGAACGCGAGTGGTATTGCCACAGAGTCCTGGCCGGCCCGCGGGGCTGCGGTACGGACAGGCTCGCGACGATGATGCCCGGCCCGTCCACAGCGTTATCTTCCTACGACGCGCAGCCGGTGCGTCCTGTCGGAAGGCCGTAGGGTCCTCGGCTACACGAACAGCGGCTCGGTCCGGAACGCGGCC
>DATMAH010000133.1:0-6222 GCA_035583735.1 Dehalococcoidia bacterium | reverse complement strand
CCCCCTCCCCGGCGAGAACGACGCCGCCGTCGCCACGCCCTACGATGCGGACGCCGGCGAAACCGGCCTCGTCGCCACGCTCGAAGCGATCCGCGAACACCTCTTCGGCCGCCTCGTCGTCGGCCTCGAGACATCGGTCGTGCAGCCGGAACCGCCGGCCGCTGTGCGCGATGCGCTCACGGAGTTCGTCCGCCTCGCACTCGATGTCCTCGCCGGCGCCGAGGCCCGCACCGCCGACGTAGCGGTCGCGCACAGCGGCGAGCGCACCGTGGCCCGCATCGAGGCGACGGGGGTGGATGCCCTCGGCCTGGATGCGTTCGATGCGGCGCAGGACGTCGTGCGCGAGGCCGGCGGCCGCGCGTCGCTGACCAGCGACGAGCGCGGCCTCACCATCGCGGCGGACATCGACCGCGGGCGCGACGAGAGCGAGCACGAAGCCGCCTGACGGACGCAAGCCCGCACAGGACCCGGCGGAGACAGGAGAAGGCGAAAGGAGTCGGGAACAGCTCAGGCAGCCTTGCGAGCAGGCGCAGCCTGCTCCGGCGCGTTGGCGGCGGCGCCGTTCGTCTCCTGGAGATACAGGAGGACCGCCTTCACGCGCGGGTGCGCCGCGTTGTCGCGGCTCAGGTTGAGCTGGCCAAAGATGGCGTTGATGTGGTTCTCGACGGACTTCTCTTCCAGCACCAGCGCCCGGGCGATGGCGGCGTTGTTGTACCCCTTCGCCATCAGCGAGAGCACCTCGAGCTGCCGCTTCGTCAGCGCCGACAGGCGCGTCTCGCGGCGGCCCAGGCTCTCCACCACCAGCGGGTCCAGCACGACGAGGCCCGTCGCCACGCCGTCGATCGCACGCACCAGCGTCGCCACGTCCGTCACGGACTGCCGCAGCAGGTACGACCAGCCCGCGGCGCGGAAGGCCGGCAACGCCGCCAGCGTGCGCCGGTCCGGATGCTCGCCCAGGAAGACGATGCGTGTCCCGCTCTTCGACGCCGAGATCGCCTGCGCGACCGCGAGCGCGTCCTGCTCGCTATCCGCGTCCAGGCCGATCAGCGCCACATCGGGCGTCTCGCTCGATGCGATCTGCACCGCCGTCGCCGGCTCCCCCGTCGCGCCGACGAGCGCCAGGCGCGGCTCAGCGCCCAGCACGGTGCGCAGCATGTCGCGCACCAGGCTGTCCGTTTCGACGATGAGCACACGGATCTGCGTCTGGTCAGCCATAACAGTCATCTCCGTTATCGGGCCGGCCGCGAATCCGGCTTATTCGGGAGTCCGCCTATTCTCCGCGTACCCCCGTCGGCGCATCCTCGCCTGTACACGCGGACGGGCGTCCGCAGGCCCGCCGGGTGCCAGCACCCTCACCCTCCCGGGTGCCCGGCACGATGCTGATCCGTCATCACCGCAAGGAGGCTGGATGAGCCCGCGCACCCCCCGTCCCGAACGTGGCATGAGCGGCATCGAGACGGCGATCGTCTTCGTCGCATTCGTCACTGTTTCGGCCGTCTTCGCCTTCGCCGCCATGCGCACCAGCATCTTCACGTCCGAGCACGGCTCCAGCGCCATCAACGACGGCTTCGGCGCCATGCGCGGCGGCGTCCAGCTCTCGAACGGCGTCCGCGCCACCACCAGCGGCGGCCGCATCGTCGCGCTTCAGCTCGACGTCGCCCTCGGCCCCGGCGGCGACCCCGTCGTCCTCGATCCGGGCGCCACCGGGCGCCGCACCGTCATCTCCTACAGCGACGCCGGCGCCCAGGTCCGCGACCTCGCCTACACCGCCGTCCCCGTCTTCGGCGACGGCGACCTCCTGCTCGAGGACGGCGAGCTGATCCAGGTCAACATCGACCTCACGCAGGACCCCGCGATCGACGTCCGCCCCAACGACCGCTTCGCCCTCGAAGTGCTCCCGGATTCCGGCGCGCGCACGGTCGTGCAGCGCACGGCGCCGGCGTCGCTTGCCCGCACGACCATCGAGCTGCACTGACCGCCACGCCGGCAGGACGGGACGACGGGTGCCAGCACCCGCGCGGTTCGGGTGCATTCCCCGTCATGCCAAACCCCTAGTGGAACGACCCTACTCACGTAGGAACGGACACCTACGACGTTGGAGGCGGGCAGGGCACGCCCGCATGCGCACTCTCACCGGAGGGAACGAGGATGTCTCGACTCATGCAGCTTGTACGGCGCCTCCGCGACGATCGCGGGATCACCGGCCTGGAGACCGCGATCGTGCTGATCGCATTCGTCGTGGTCGCGGCGGTGTTCGCCTTCGTCGTGCTCAGCACCGGGCTCTTCAGCTCGGAGCGCGGCAAGGAGACGGTCTACGCCGGCCTGGCCAAGACCCGCGGCTCCATGACGCTCACCGGCGGCCTCATCGCCGACTCGAACGGCACCAACGTCACCGACGTCACCTTCGGCCTGACGCTCGCGGCCGGCGGGGACTCCGTCAACCTGGACTCGACCGACGTCTCGAACCGCATGGTCATCTCGTACATCGACGACGGCATCCACGTGAACAACGTCGACTACACGACGACGGAGGTCCTGGGCGACGGCGACAACCTTCTCGAGCCCGGCGAGCTGGCCGAAGTCGCCATCGCCATCGCCACCGAGTGCGCCTGCACCATCGGCGAAAACCACACGTTCACGCTCGAGCTGAAGCCGCCGTCCGGCTCCGTGCTCGTGGTGCAGCGGACCACGCCGGCCTCGGTGACCGAGACAGTCATCAACCTCAACTAAGGGAACTCCCGCGAACTCGTCCTTCCTGTCGCACCCGCCGGATTCCGGCGGGTGCCTTCACCTGTCCCCGCTGGGGTGCGCTCACCATGCGCACAGACCACCGATCGGCACGAACCTATGCACAGTGCACGGATCGTGCCAGGACGCACAGGTGGCGCGCCGCAGCGGATGCGGCGTCCGCGGCAACAGCCGCACCGCCAGCAGCAGGAAGTACATGAAGGGAGGGGAGCCATGGACAGGCTCAAGACACTCGCGAGGAAGGTCACGGGAGAGCGCGGCATCACCGGGCTCGAGACGGCCATCGTCCTCATCGCATTCGTAGTCGTCGCGGCGGTCTTCGCCTTCGTCGTGCTCAGCACGGGCCTCTTCAGCTCGGAGCGCGGCAAGGAGACGGTCTACGCCGGACTCGAGAAGACCCGCGGCAGCATGGAGCTGTCCGGCGGCGTCATCGCCACCTCCGACGGCACGAACGTCACGGACCTCACCATGTCGTTCACCCTCGCGGCCGGCGGCGACTCCGTCAACCTCGACGCCAGCGACGCGACCAACACCACCGTCATCAGCTACATCGATGGCGCGGTGACGGACAACGACCTCACCTACACCACGACGGAGGTCGTTGGCGATGGTGACAAGCTGCTCGAGCCGGGCGAACTGGCCCAGGTCAGCATCGACCTCGCCACGGAGTGCGCGACCTGCCTCATCGGCGCGAACGAGACCTTCACCCTCGAAGTGAAGCCGCCCTCGGGCTCCTACGTCGTCATCCAGCGGACCATGCCGTCCTCGATGAGCGACACCATCATCAACCTGAACTAAGCTCGCCCTCCGCAGCATGCCAACGGACCGCCTCGGACTGAGGCGGTCCGTTTCCATCTGCGAATCCGGTCGCCGCCCTCCACCTCCACCCTCCACCCACCCGTCCCTCCTCCCTCCGGGTGACGGCCCCCAGCAACATCGGGTGCGCTCACCGTGATATGTCCCGGCTCCGCGAACGAACCTACTGTGGCACCTTCGCGCGGTTGACATGGAAGCAGCATCCAGACAGGAAGGAATTCGATGAAGCGGGTCATGCACTTGATCGGCAGGATGCGCGAAGACCGAGGCATCACTGGGCTTGAGACGGCCATCGTCCTCATCGCCTTCGTGGTGGTTGCCGCTGTGTTCGCGTTCGTAGTCCTCAGCACCGGGCTCTTCAGCTCGGAGCGGGGGAAGGAGACCGTCTACGCCGGCCTCCAGAAGACTCGGGGCTCGATGGAGATCTCCGGCGGCGTCATCGCCACGTCCAACGGCACCCAGGTGACGGACCTCACCCTCGCCTTCACCCTGGCCGCCGGTGGCGACGCCGTCAACCTCGACGCGTCCGACACGTCCAACACGACGGTCATCAGCTACATCGATGCCGCCGTCACGGACAACGACCTCGCCTACACGACGACCGAGATCGTCGGCGACGGCGACAAACTGCTCGAGCCGGGCGAGCTGGCAGAGGTCACCATCGACCTCGCCACCGAGTGCGCCACCTGTGTCGTCACGGCGAACGAGACCTTCACCATCGAGGTCAAGCCGCCCTCGGGCTCCTACCTGGTCATCCAGCGCACGACGCCCGCCTCGATGACCGAGACGATCATCAACCTGAACTAAGCGGAGTCGATCGGCCAGCAGCAGGGCCGCCACGGGCAAGCGTGGCGGCCCTCTGCTCGTCTGGAGCCCGGCGCGCCGGACGCGCGTAGGTGTCCTCACCCATCGATATCAGGGCGCCGGACCATGCGCCCCCCGCGCGGGCGGAACGAACCTTCTACGGTGCTCCCGGGCCTCCCGCGTGACGCTCGCGTCTCGCGCAACCCGGGGCAGCCGCAGGATGCGAAGCCGCAAAGGGACGCCGGCGCCGGCCGGCTCCGGCACAGGAGGCAAGGATGCTGAAGTCACTCATCAACAAGGCCCGCGGCGAGAGCGGCATCACCGGTCTCGAAACGGCCATCGTCCTCATCGCGTTCGTCGTGGTCGCCGCGGTGTTCGCGTTCGTCGTGCTCAGCACCGGCCTCTTCAGCTCGGAGCGTGGCAAGGAGACCGTCTACGCCGGCCTGGCCAAGACGCGCGGCAGCATGGAGCTGTCCGGCGCCATCCTCGCCGAGTCCAACGGCACGCAGATCACCGACATCAAGATGACGTTCTCGCTCGCCGCCGGCGGCGACTCCGTCAACCTCGACGCCGCCGACACCTCCAACACCACCGTCATCAGCTACGCCGACGAGTCCGTCACCGACAACGACCTCACCTACACCACGGTCGAGGTCGTCGGCGACGGCGACAAGCTGCTCGAGCCGGGCGAGATGGCCGAGGTCAGCATCGACCTCGCAACCGAGTGCGCGACCTGCGTCGTGCAGGCCAACGAGACGTTCACCCTCGAAGTGAAGCCGCCGTCCGGCTCGTACCTGGTCGTCCAGCGCACGACGCCCGCATCGATGACCGACACGATCATCAACCTGAACTAACCCGCAACAACCCGCGCGTCGCGCGGACCGACGACGGAGTGGAGTAACCGGTGGAATCGCAGCAGCTGGCAACGAGAGTCGCCTCGCTCGAATCCCGGGTGGCCGCGCTCGAAGACGAAGGCAAGATCGTCAAGGGCGAAGTGAAGCAGGTCCTCACCGAGATCCGCACGGCCGTGCTCGCCCGCGAGAACCCGTTCGACACGGACACTGCGAGCCGGCCACCCGCCTCCGCCTCCGTCGCCGTCGTGGCCCACGACCCCGTCGCCAAGGTCGAGCTGGTGATGCCGCAGGAGCAGGCGCACCAGCCCGACCCGGAACCGCAGCCGGCGCGTCAGCCGGAGCCGCCGCCCGAACCTGCGCCCGAGCCGGCCCCATCGCCGGCGCGCGAACCGGTGATGCTGCGCCCCCCCGCAGCCGCGCCGGAGCCGCAGCCGCAGCCGGAGCCGCGGAAGCTCGGCTGGAGCCTGCTCACCATCGCGGGCGTCGCCGCCTGGGCGGAGGATGCCGTCCGCCGCCTCGGCCCGCTGCGCCTCGAGATCCTGCTCGACATGGTCGAGGCGTCCGGCCACCTGACGCCCGAAGCGCGCGCCGCGCTTTCGCGCGTCGTCGAGCTCGACGTCGACGAGCCGGCACAGCCGCCATCGACGAACGAAACCGTGCTCATCCTTCGCCAGCTCGACGCGCTGGTGAACGAGGACGAAGACAGGCCGAGCATCGCGCGCGCCGCTTAGTGCGCCCGGTGCCGGGCATGAAGGAGCGGAGCCATCGACAAGGCCATCACCACCATCATGCTCACCATCGCCGCCATCGTCGCCATCATCGCGGTGGCGAACGCCGTGCTGCCCTCCGTCGGCCGCACGTCCGGCGCCCTCATCTCGGCGTCCGGCGTCGTCGAGGAGCGCATCTCCAGCCAGATCGAGATCGTCCACGCCACCGGCCAAAACGCCGACCCCGACGCCGACGCATGGGTGAAGAACATCGGCTCATCCACCGTCGACCC
>DATMAH010000132.1:0-2234 GCA_035583735.1 Dehalococcoidia bacterium | reverse complement strand
GGCGTCGCCGTCGACGAGGAGCTGACGCCGACGCCACCGCCGGCGACGAGCGCACCGCCCGCCACCGTCGTCCTCGGGCCCACGCCGGCGCCGGACATCTCGGCGCTGCTCGCCGATGGCGGGGTCGCCCTCATCGCCACGGCCTACGACCGGCTGCTCGACCAGTACATCAACCCCGTACAGCCCTCCACGCTGCTCGATGGCGCGTGGACGTCGCTGGTGCAGCAGGCGGCGGCGGACGACGTGGAGGTGCCGCCGAAGCCCGCCTTCACCGACGAGCGCGCCGGTGACTTCGAGCTGTTCCGGCAGGCGTACGTGAGGATGGCGGAGCAGGCGGAGGACGCGACGCAGCTACGCTACGCGGCCATCCGCGGCATGGCGGCGAGCCTGCAGGACTGCCACACGTTCTTCCTGAGTCCCGTCGCCAGCGACACGCTGATCGACACGCGGGCGGGCGCGGGCGCCGTGGGCATCGGCGTCGAGCTGGCGGGCGTGCCGCCGCTGGTGACGGAGGTGATCCAGGGCAGCCCGGCCGACGACGCCGGCGTGCGCGTCGGGGACTACATCCACGGCGTCGATGGCCACGACCTCACGCAGTCCGGCCCCGCGTCGGCGTTCGACCTGATCAACGGCGAAGACGGCACCGAGGTCACGCTGTCGATCTTCCGGGCGGGGGAGCTGCTCGACGTGACGGCGACGCGCGCCCGCGTCGTGCCGAAGAACGTCGAGACACGCATCTACGGCGAGACCGGCTACGTGCGCGTCCGCAACTTCGTCGACAGCGGCATCGCCGGACCGCTGCGGGATGCGCTGGAGGGGTTCGAGGCCCAGGGCGTGACGCGCTGGGTCATCGACATGCGGGGCAACCCCGGCGGGCGTCACGACCCGTACGCCATCGGCCTCTTCGTGAAGGAGGGGGTGGTGGCGCGAGACCGCAACCGCGCCGGCGAGGTGCACGAGGACGTCGCGACCGGCGACGCGCTGGCGCTGGTGCGCCCAACCGTCGTGCTGGCGAACAACCGCACCGGCTCAGTGGCGGAGGTGTTCGTCGCGGCGCTGCAGGAGTACGGCGTCGCCCACGTCATCGGCGCGAAGACGAACGGCTGCGTGGGGTACACCGACATCCAGCCGCTCGGCGACGGCTCCTCGCTGGCCGTGACGACGCACGTCAACCTCGGCCCGGTCTCCGGCGCCGTCCTCCACGGCGTCGGCGTCATCCCCGACCAGGAGGTCCCGCGGACGGCGGAGGACATCGCCGCCGCGCGCGACCCGCAGCTCGATGCGGCGCTGGCCTACTTCGGCGAGACGGTCACCACGCCCCGATAGCCGTCGTCCCCATCGCTCCGTATACTCGATCGCACGCCCGGATTCCCGCAGAGGCCCGCATGCCGTTCGACCCGGCCTTCGCCAGCATCTTCCCGCGCTCGACGACCGTCGCCGGCGGGCGGCTCGCCATCGGCGGGCTGGACGCGCAGGAGCTGACGCGCGCGTTCGGGTCGCCGCTCTACGTCTTCGACGAAGCGGAGGTGCGGCAGACCTGCCGCGAATACCTGGCGGCGTTCCGCTCGCGCCACGCCGACACCGACATCACCTACGCGTCGAAGGCGTATCTCAGCCGCTGGATGGCGGCGCTGGCGAACGATGAGGGGATCGGGCTGGACGTCGTCTCGGGCGGCGAGTTCGCCGTCGCGATGGCGGCCGGCTTCCCGGCGGCGCGCTGCCACTTCCACGGCAACAACAAGGGCGAGGACGAGCTGCGCGAGACAATGTCCGCCGGCATCGGCCGCGTCATCGTCGACAACTTCTACGAGCTGGAGCTGGTGGACCGCATCGCGCGCACGCTGGGCATCGTGCAGCGCATCATCCTGCGGCTGTCGCCGGGGGTGGACGCGCACACGCACGCGAAGACGACGACGGGCACGCTCGACACGAAGTTCGGGCTGCCGGTCAGCACCGGCGCGGCCGAGCAGGCGGTGGCCGATGCGCAGCGGCTCGCGGGCGTCGAGCTGGTGGGCCTGCACTGCCATCTCGGGTCGCCGCTGTTCGACCTGGCGCCGTACGACGAGGCGAACGCGGTAATGCTGTCGTTCGCGGCCGAGATGCGCCGCAAGCACGGCCTGGCGCTGCGCGAATACAGCCCCGGCGGCGGCTTCGCGTCGCAGTACGTGCGCGAGCGCCCGGCGCCGCCGGTCGAGGCGTACGCCGATGCCATCGTGTCGTCGTTCGAGCGGCGG
>DATMAH010000131.1:0-2776 GCA_035583735.1 Dehalococcoidia bacterium | reverse complement strand
GTGAAGCCGTCCTTGTTGTTGGTCAGCGCGTTGCAGAATGCGGTGCCCGCCGGCCCCCGTTGCACGCTGAATGCCCGTCGAGCTGCACGGCGACAGGTTACAGGTTGCCGCCTCTTTTGATATATTCGTCCGGCTTCCGGCGTGCCCCCCTGCCGGAACGCTCATGGGCGTTCCCCGCATCCGTTGGAGCGTCGCGACGGCGTTGCGTGGCGTGCGTCGGTGGGTCCGTGTCGCGGAAGGGGCGCCGTCCTCTCGACGTCTCTGGCGGTGGGGCTGCACGGCGGCCGCACGTGTGAACGTGAGTTTCTCAAGACAGGAGTTCCAGGACTATGGCAGCGGATTTCTTCATCGGTGAATCGCTGGTCGGCGATGGCAACGAGGTCGCGCACATCGACCTGATCATCGGTTCGAAATCGGGGCCGGCGGGCACCGCATTCTGCAACGCGCTGACCAACAACAAGGACGGCTTCACGACCCTGCTCGCCGTCGTGACGCCCAACCTGCCGGCCAAGCCCGACACGATCCTGTTCAACAAGGTGACGATCAAGGGGGCCAAGCAGGCGGTGCAGATGTTCGGACCGGCGCAGGCGGCGGTTGCCCGCGCGGTGGTCGATTCCGTCGCGGCCGGCGTCATCCCGCGCGACAAGGTCGAGGACTACTGCGTCGCCGTCGGCGTCTTCATCCACTGGGACGCGAGCGACGACCAGAAGATCTACGACTACAACTATCAGGCGACCAAGGAAGCCATCCAGCGGGCGCTGGCGAAGAAGCCGACCGTCGACGAGGTCATCTCGGGCTCGAAGACGGCCAAGCACCCGTTCAGCCCGAAGTAGGCGGAGGAACCAACTCGAGAGCGAACCGGGTCTGTTTTTTCAGGAATACTTCGAAAAAATCAGACCCGGTTCGCCTCAGCTCAATCGTCAATCGTCAATCCTCAATCGTCAATCGTCAATCGTCAATTGAAACGCCTCCTCCTCCAGCTCGACACCTCGCCGCACCCCAGCGTCTTCGATCGCATCGTCGCCTACGACGGGGGCGCCGACGACGTGATGAGCTACGGCGGCGTGACGCCCGAGGCGGTGCGGGACCTGGTCCACGGCTGCATCTTCACGCGAGGGCCGAAGGACCTCAAGAACACGGCGATCTTCATCGGCGGCACCGACATGGCGGCCGGCGAGCGGCTCCTGGCAGAAGTCCGCAAGACGTTCATCGGTCCGCTGAAGGTGTCGGTGATGCTCGACTCGAACGGATCGAACACGACCGCCGTGGCCGCCGTCGTCAAGCTCCAGAAGGCGGTCGGCGACGTGCGCGGCCGCCGCGTGGTCGTCACCGCCGCGACCGGACCGGTCGGCCTGCGTGCCGCCGGCCTGCTGGCGCAGGCTGGCGCCGAGGTGACGATGACGTCGCGCCGGGAGATCGATCCCGCGATCCTCGACGGGCTCCGCCGCCGCTTCGGCGGCAGCATCCGCGTCGCCGTCATGCGCGACAGCAGCGGGGCGGCCGATGCGCTCGCGGGCGCCGAGCTCGTCCTCAACACCGGACCCGCCGGCGTACGCCTCGTGCCGCGCGACGCGTGGGCGGGACGCGCCGACCTCAAGGCAGCCGCCGACCTCAACGCCGTGCCGCCCCTCGGGATCGAGGGGATCGAGGTCACCGACGACGGCACGACGAGAGACGGGGTGATCTGCTTCGGCGCGCTCGGCGTCGGCGGCCTGAAGATGAAGATCCACCGGACCTGCATCGCGCGTCTGTTCGAGCGGAACGATCTCGTGCTCGATGCCGAAACGATCGCGGAGGTGGCGCGCACCGCCCAGTGACCATGCCCCGCGTCGTCGGCATCGATCCCGGAACCGTCAGCATCGATGTCTGCGGCCTCGACGAAGGGCGCCTCTTCCTCGATCGTTCGCTTCCGACGGCGCAAGCCGTTGCCGACCCGGCAAGTCTTGTGCGACTCCTCGACGAGGCCGGGCCGCTCGATCTGGTGGCCGGACCGTCCGGGTACGGCCTGCCGCTCAGGCGCGCCTCCGAGCTGACAGCCGCCGACCTCTCGCTGGCGTTCCTGGCACCCGAAGGGGAATCGGGCGGTATCGGAGGACTCCGGCGGCTCGTCCGGATGCTGGCGGGATGCGCCGCGCCGGTGGTGCTGACGCCGGGTGTCATCCATCTGCCGTCGGTGCCGGCGCACCGGAAGGTGAACCGGGTCGACATGGGAACGGCCGACAAGGTGTGCGCCACGGCGCTGGCGGTGCGCGAGCAGGCCGAGCGCTTCGCGTGCCCCGAGCAGGAGGTGTCGCTGATCCTGCTCGAGCTGGGCGGCGCCTTCTCCGCGGCGATCGGCGTCGAGAACGGGCGGATCGTCGACGGGCTGGGCGGCAGCTCCGGACCGCTGGGCGCCTCCGCCTCGGGCGCGCTCGACGGAGAGGTCGCGTACCTGGCCGGGACGATTTCCAAGGCGCACGTCTTTCGTGGCGGTGCGCGGAGCATCGCCCGGATGCCGGAGGCGCCGTTCGAAGAGCTTGCGGCCCGCTCCACGCCCGACGCGGCGCGCGCGTGGGACGCCTATCTGGAGAGTGCGGTGAAGGCGGTGGCCGCGCTGACGGTGTCGGTGCCCGGGGCGAGAGAAGTCGTCCTGTCCGGACGGATTGCGCAGCTTGCCGCCGTGCGCGAGGAGCTGACGGTCCGCCTGGCGCGCGTCACGCCGGCCGTGGTGCGCCCGCTGGCGGGCATCGCGTCGAGCGCGACACACGCGGCGCAGGGTGCGGCCCTCATCGCCGAC
>DATMAH010000130.1:0-11495 GCA_035583735.1 Dehalococcoidia bacterium | reverse complement strand
CACCCGCCGCATTGTCTGCGAGCGCCACGGGACACCGCTCCGCCACCATGGACGCGACGATGATCGCCGCAGACACCCCCTACCCGGAGCAACAACCGCCCGACACCGCGCCGCCACAGCCCGTGACGTCACCCGCGCCTTCGCGCGCCAGGTGGTCACTGCGGCGCACGAGGACGCGACCGCCGCCATCACGGCGACCTACGAGCCGTACCCGGACTGGATGAAGGAGTGACTACCGCCCGCCCCGCAGCCGCGGGTCCAGCACGTCGCGCAGCGCATCGCCGAACATGTTGAAGCCCCACACCGTCAGCGCGATCGCCAGCCCCGGCCAGATCGCCTGCTCGGGGTACGCCCGGAACTGCGACGCGCCCGTGATGTTCAGCATCACCCCCCACGACGGGAACGGCGGCGGGATGCCGTACCCCAGGAAGCTCAGCGTCGCCTCCGACAGGATCGCCGCGCCCACCTGCACCGTCGAAAGCACGATCACGACCGGGATCACGTTCGGCACGATGTGCCGGAACACGATCCGCATGTGCGACGCGCCGAGCGCGCGCGCCGCGTCGACGTACTGGTTCGCCGCCGCCGAGATCGCCGCCCCGCGCACGACGCGGATCGACGTGATCGCCAGAACGAAGCCGACGATCATGATGATCCAGAACATTGTCCGGTACGGTCCGGCGCGGCTCGCGAACACCGTCACCGCAAACAGCGCCAGCACCAGCGGCGGAATCGCCAGGAACACGTCGACGACGCGCTGGATGATCGTGTCCGTCCAGCCCGTGAAGTAGCCCGATATCGTGCCCAGCGCCAGCGACACCACGGCGGCGATGACCACGCTGCTGAAGCCGATCACCGCCGAGATGCGCGCGCCGTACAGCACCCGGCTGAAGATGTCCCGGCCGGACTGGTCTGTGCCCATCGGATGTGACCACGAGATCCCTTCGTTCTCCGCGCCGAACACCTGCGTGTCGTACTCCGTCAGCGCCAGCCACGGCTCGTCCGACCCAAAGACCGCCCCATCGACGAACAACGCCGCCAGCAGCACCACCACCACCACCACCCCGCCCAGCGCGCCGACAGGCTTCCGCCGGCAGAACTTCCACACGACGCCCGGCCACGTCGAAGGCCCGGTGCGCGTCAGCGCCACGCCCGGCTCTCGTTCGAGGATCCCGCCCGTCGCCGCCGTCGCCATCAGCCCACCCTGATCCGTGGATCGAGGTAGGCGTACGTGATGTCCACCACCAGGTTCGATGCCACCACCGTGACCGCGATGAGCAGCGAGATCGCCTGCACCGTCGTGTAATCACGGAAGCCGATGGACTGGAACAGCCACTGCCCCATCCCCGGCACGTTGTAGATCGACTCCACCACCACGCTGCCGCCCACCACGATCGGCACCTGCAGCCCGATGACCGTGATCACCGGGATCATCGCGTTCTTCATCGCGTGTGACACCACCACGCTGCGCTCGCGCAGCCCCTTCGCCCACGCCGTGCGCACGTAATCCTGCCGCAGCACCTCCAGCATCTGCGCGCGCATCAGCCGCATCACCGTGCCCGAAAGGCTGACGCCCAGGATCACCGCCGGCCCCAGCGGCATGAAGTAGCCAAACGGGAACAGCAGGAACTTCAGATTGGCGTACGGGTCTTCCCAGACCTGCGCGTACTCCTGCGGCGGCGGCGTCGCCAGGTGGAACCAGCGCGACATGTAGACGATGATCATCGTCCCCAGCCAGAACGTCGGGATCGCCAGGAACGCGATGGCGACGCTGCGCGACACGTAGTCCGCGATGCTGTCCTGCCGTATCGCCGCCAGCGTCCCGATCGGGATGGCGATGATCAGCGAGATCAGGATCGCCAGCACCGACATCTGGATCGTCGTCGGCAGGGTCGTCCGCATGCGGTCGTTGATGTCCTCGCGCGAACGCAACGAGTTCCCGAAGTCCAGCGTCACCACGTCGCCCAGCCACCGGAAGTACTGCTCCAGCGCCGGCTTGTCCAGCCCCAGCTCACGCTCGATGCGTGAGCGGTCCTGCTCCGTCACCTGGTTGTCGCCCTGGATCTGCTGCACGATGTCGCCCGGGATCAGGCGCACCATGAAGAACAGCAGCAGGCTCACGCCGATCAGCGTCGGTGCGGCAAGGAACAGCCGCTTGATGATGTAGTTGCGCATACGCGCCCCTGGCAACAAAACGGGCGGACGCCGCGGCGTCCGCCCGTTCGTCATCACGCCGTTACACGTCCAGCCACGCCGTCCGCACCGACTCCGTGCCCAGCCCGTACGTCGTCGGGCCGCTTGTGTTCAGCAGGCCTTTGACCTGCGGCACCCGCGCCCCGAACTCCACCGGCGTCACCACCGGCACGTAATACATCTGCTCCGCCAGGTACCGCTGCAGCTCGAAGTTCGCCTGCCGCAGCTCCTCCAGGTCCTGCAGCCGCAGCATGTCCTGGATCCGCGACACCAGCTCCGGGTCGTCGATGCTGGAGTGGTTGCGCCCGCCGCCGGCGTCTCCCGGGTAGAACATGTTCGTGTAGTAGGCGGCGATGTCGCTGAATACCGACTCCAGGCCGAACGCCATCCCGTCGAACTGCCCCGCGAACGTCGTCGCGATGTACTGCCCGTACTCCTCCGGCACCTCCCGGATGCCGATGCCCGCCTGGTCGAACAGCGCCGCCAGCCCGTCCTTCACGATCGGGTAGTACGGCACGATCGTGTTGTACGTCGTGCTGGAGAAGTGCATCGGCACCGTCAGGTTGGTGGCGTTGGCTTCCGCGAGCAGTTCGCGCGCGCGGTCCGGGTTGAACTCGAAGTACTGCGCGTTCTCGCCGAAGTCGTCGCTCTGCGGGTCCAGGTACCACGTCTCGCCGAAGCCGGCGTTGATCGGCATGCTGGCCCAGAAGCCACCCTCGTCCGATACGCGCCTCAGCAGCGCGTCCCGGTCGATCGCGTGCGAGATCGCCCGCCGCACGCGCACGTCGTTGAACGGCGGCTTGTCCTCCGTGTACGTCGCCGGCTCGAAGTACACGAAGCTCAGGATGTTGCGCGGCGACGTGTCGATGATCGCGTCCGGGTTCTCGCTGCGCACCTGGTCGATGAGCTGCGGCGGCACCGAGATCGTGTGCAGGTTGCCCGCGGCGAACTGCGAAAGCACCTGGTTCTGGTCCGTGATGATCGCCAGGTCGATGCCGTCCAGGTACGGCAGCTTGTTGCCGCGTTCATCCGTCTCGAAGTAGTCCGGGTTGCGCCGCCAGCGCATCACCTCGCCGGGCCGCAGCTCCTCGAAGATGAACGGCCCGGAGCCCAGCATCCGGTCCTCGCTGGCCGTCTCGCTCTCCTCGACGAACTCGCGCGGCATGATCCACAGGTCCTGGTACGAGGCGATGCGGTTGAGGAACAGCCCGAACGGCTCGTTGAGCTTGAACGTCACCTGCTTGCCGTCGGCCGAAGGTTCGACGGACTGCACCATGTCCAGGTTCGCCCGGTTCGGCGAGATCGCGCGGTAGCGGTCGAACGAGTAGAGGACGTCCTCCGCCGTCACGTTGCGCCCCATCACCGGCGGCAGGTTGTGGAACTTCGCGCCGTCATGCAGCGTGAAGATGTACGTCGTAGCGTCCGGCATCTCCACGTTCGTCGCCAGCTCCGGCTCCACCGTGTACCACTCCGGCTGCGGCAGCTCCCCGATCACCGTCTTGAAGCGGTAGAGCCGGCTGTAGGAATACGACGCCAGCGCGTGCGTGAGGAACGTCGATGCCTTGTGCGGGTCCTTGCCCAGCACCAGGCTCACCGTCCCGTTCAGCGTGCCCCCCTGCTTCGGCTGTCCCCCGCCCCCCGGCGTCTCGCCCGCCGCGGGCGTGCCGTTGCCGTTGTCCCCATCATCATCCCCGCATCCCACCAGCGCGATGGCCCCGGCTGATGCCCCGGTCACCGCCGCCATCTGCAGCGCCCGCCTGCGGCTTATTCGATGCGCGGTGAACCGATCCCAGAATGATGCTTGACGCACAGGTATTCCCTCCCTCCTTGCGCCCTCTCTCCTGAGAAGTCTACTACTCCTCCGCTCGCCCGTGCGCAATCGCGCACCGCCCACCATCAAGGTGACGTAATCGGTGCCCGCTTCCCGTTACGTCCGCGTGCGATTTCTGTTTCATGCTGGTAGATGGGGTATAAAGGGGCTCACCTGCCCGCGCCCCGGGGTCGTCACGCCCGGAGGAGGATGGAAGAGAGATGCGAGTGCGAACCCTAGCGGCCCTGCTGGCCGCCTCGACGGCGCTCCTGGCCACCCTGGCGGGGCCCCCGGCGATCACTGCGCAGGAGGGCGGCGGAAACGAAGACCTGCCCGAGATGACCATGCGCGTCGTCGTCCCCCTCGCAGGCGAACGCGTGCACGAGGGCGACCCGGAGATCCCCGTCGAAGTCGTGGCCGAAAACGCCACCAACATCGCCTCCTTTAGCTTTGACCTCCGGTTCGACCCCGATGTCATCCAGTACGTCCGCGAAGAGCGCGGGGACTTCCTCGGCTCCACCGGCCGGGAAGTCCAGTGCAACCCCGTGACCGACAGCGCCAGCGCCGGCATCGTCCGCATCACATGCGTGACACTCCGGCTCGAGCCTGCCGGGCCCGATGGCACTGGCCGGCTCGCCACCGTCTACTTCAGCCCCGTCGGCTCCGGCTCGACCGAGCTCGCGCTCGCGAATGCCCGCGCGAACCCTGTCGTCAGCGAGCTGCCGGACGACCCGGCCGCGCCCCTGCCGGAGATCCCGGTCAGCGTCGTCAACGCCTCGCTCGAAGTGGAAGGCAGCGGCGGCATCAACTGGCTGCTCTGGATTCCCATCATCGTGGTCGGCGGCCTCGTGGTCGCCGGAGGCGTCGGGTACGCCGCGCTGCGCATGCGCGGCGGCGCCGGCAAGCCGGCCGCCAGCGCCACGCCGTAAGCGGCCCTGTCGCAGCAGCCCCTTTCGCCTGCGAGCGGTGTCATCGCGCGCCGTGCGCTAGCCTGCACGCGATGACCCGCCGCATCAGTCTCGCCGCGCTCCACTGCCTCGCCATCATCGCGCTCGCGCTCATCGCCGCGGCCTGCGGCGGCCCGGGCGATGGCGCGTCCGGCGGCGACGGCGCGTCCGTCGTCTCCAGCGAGCGCGGCGACGGCAAGCTCATCTACTCCGACCCCGGCGGCCTCTACGAGCTGGACCTCGCGACCGGCTCCGGGCGCTACCTCATCACCGCCGAGCCCAACACCTTCCTGCTCGACCCCGACGTCTCACCCGGCGGCGACGCCATCGCCTACACGGTGCAGCCGCCACCCGTCGTCGAAGGCGGCGTGTACGACGCCGGCTCCGACATCTGGATCGCCAGCCGCGACGGCTCCGGCGCCCGCCCGCTCATCGAGCACGAGCAGCCGAACCAGCTCCTCCGCTATCCGCGCTGGCAGGACGATGAGCACATCCTCGCCGTCGTACCCCAGATCGTCACGCGCGAGGGCGTCACCAGCGTCAGCTACACGCTCCAGCGCTTCAACATCGCCACCCTCGCACGCGAGACCCTGCTCGAGGACGTCCTCACCTTCGCCGTCGCCCCGGACGGGTCGGAGATCGCCTACGCGCGGCTCTCCCCGCAGACCGGCGAGTCGCTCGGAGGGCTCAGCCTGGCCGATGGCACCGACAGCACCCTCGTCGGCGCCGACCAGCAGGTCGCACCCTTCTACTCCATCCGCTACTCCCCCGACGGCTCGCTCGTCGCCTTCACCGCCGCCGACCAGACCCTCGCCCGCGCCGAAATCGCCGTCATCTCGCTCCGGACGGATTCGCGCGGCGCCCCCCCAGCCGCCCTCCTCACCGACGGCCTGCCCCAGGATGTCTGGACGGTGGAAGCGCAGGGCGGCCGCGCCCGCCGCCTCGCCGACCTCAAGGAGGACCTGCCGACGCTCGCCTGGAGCGGCGATGGCGAGCGCATCTACGTGCTCGGCACCGCCGGCCTCTATCGCATCAGCGTCGATACCGGCACCGTCGACCGCATCGGCGAGGGCGTCTTCCACGGGCAGCTCACCTGGGCCCCCTGACCGCCATCAGGACGCCTGACCGTATCGTCGGTTTTCTTGACCGGCTGATCCGGGCGACCGTATGATGCGAAGAAGCTCCCAGAATTGCGAAAACGTTAACAGGAGCAAGCAGGAAGCCGAACACCAGAAAGAGAGGCTCACTCATGGTCGCCGCCATCGTTGGCGCCGTCATCGGCGTCATCGTCGGACTGGCGATTGGGGCTCTTCTCGGGTACGCGCTGCGGAGCAGCGCACGCAGGGATCAGGAGCGCGAGGCGGAGGAGCAGGCCGCCCGCATCCTGAGCGAAGCACAGGCAAAGGAAAAGGAGATCCTCCTCGGTGCCAAAGAGGAGGCCATTCAGATCCGTGCTCAGGCCGAACAAGAGGTCAAGGAACGCCGCGACGAGGTGTTGCGGCTTGAGCAGCGTGTTGCCAACCGGGAAGAAAACCTCGATCGCAAGATAGAGGCGCTGGAGAAGCGCGAAGCCGCCTTCGCACAGCGCGAACAAGAACAAGAGGCCGCCCGCGCGGAGATCGAGAACCTCCGCAAGGCCAAGATCGCCGAGGTCGAGCGCGTCGCGAACATGACCAGTTCCGAGGCGCGCGACCTCCTGCTCCGCGAGATCGAAGAAGAGGTGCGCGAGGAGGCCAACCGCCTCGTCCGCGTCGCCGAGGCCCAGGTCAAGGAAGAGGCCGAGCGCCGCGCCCGCGGCATCCTCGCCACTACCATGCAGCGCCTCATGGCGGATGTCGTCTCAGAGACCACCGTCTCCGTCGTCCCCATCCCCAGCGACGACATGAAGGGGCGCATCATCGGCCGCGAGGGCCGCAACATCCGCGCCCTCGAACACGCCACCGGCGTCGACCTCATCATCGACGATACCCCCGACGCCGTCACCCTCTCCGCGTTCGACCCCGTCCGCCGCGAGATCGCCCGCGTCGCCCTCACCAAGCTGGTGCTGGACGGCCGCATCCACCCCACCCGCATCGAGGAGGTGGTGGAGAAGGCCCGCCAGGAGGTCGAGGCGAGCATCAAGACGGCCGGCGAGCAGGCCGCCATCGAGGCCGGCTGCCCCGGCCTCCACCCCGAGATCCTGAAGACGATGGGGCGGCTCAAGTACCGCACGTCGTACGGCCAGAACCAGCTCAAGCACGCCGTCGAAACGTCATTCATCGCCGGCATGATCGCCGAGGAGATCGGCGCCGACGTCAACGTCTGCCGCCGCGGCGGCCTCCTGCACGACCTCGGCAAGGCCATCGACCACGACATCGAGGGCACGCACGCCGCGCTCGGCGGCGAGCTGGCCCGCCGCTACAACGTCAGCCCCGCCGTCGTCCACTGCATCGAGGCCCACCACGAGGAGATCGAGGTGGAGTCGACCGAGGCCGTCGTCGTCATGGTGGCCGACGCGATCAGCGGCAGCCGCCCCGGCGCCCGCCGCGAGACGCTCGAGCTCTACATCAAGCGCCTCGAAGCGCTCGAGAGCATCGCCAATAGCTTCAAGGGCGTCGAGAAGTCGTTCGCCATCCAGGCCGGCCGCGAAGTGCGCATCATCGTCAAGCCGGAGGAGGTCGACGACCTCGACGCAATGCGCCTCGCGCGCGACGTCAGCAAGAAGATCGAAGAGTCGATGGAGTACCCCGGCCAGATCAAGGTCACCGTCGTCCGCGAGACCCGCGCCAGCGAGTACGCCCGCTGAGCCAGGTTTCAGCTCTCAGCAATGAGCCGTCAGCTCTCAGTGCTCCGAGGGCGAAGGAAGCGCAACAGCCGGGCCACGCCGACATGGTGAAGTGATGTGAGAGAGGGCGCAGCAGTCGCCCTCTCTCACGTTGTCACGAGCATCCAACCGGGCCGTACGCTCGGTCTCGTGGTCGGTGCCGGGTAGGCGGAGCGAGTGGATGCGCATGACGCCGGGCGCGGCTGCCTACGCCGGCTGGATCTCCGGGTACTCGAAGTCGTCCACCCGGATCGCCTCCACCACCTTCACCTGCGGGAAGCGGTCCTGCACGATGCGCTCGATCCCCAGCTTCATCGTCACCATGCTCATCGGGCAGCCGTGACAGTTCCCGGCAAGCTGCAGCCGCAGCCGCCCCTCCTCCTCCATCCACTCGACCAGGTTCAGCACCCCGCCGTGCGACTCCACGTACGGCCGCATCTCGTCGAGACAGGCGTCAAGCTCCGCCAGGAAGGCATCGTCAGTGGTCGCAGAAGTCGTCATCAGCACCTACAGCCTAGATAGGATCGCCGCCCGCCGCCAACCATCCCCATCGACCCACTCAGCCCTAAGCCCTGCGCCCTCCCCGTCGCGCGTGCCCGTCGCCCGTCGCTCCTTACCCTTGCCCTCTGCTGTTTGCTGTTGCTCCTCGCTCTTTGCTCCTCCCCCACCTCTGTTGTCTGTTGTCTGCTGTCTGCTATGTGTTGTGGAAGCCCGCCTCACCGCCCGATCCCCACGTACCGCACCCCCAGCCCCTCCACCGCCGCCGGCTCCAGCGCCGCCCGCGCGTCCAGCACAGCCTTCAGCCCGGCGAACGCGCGCAGGTCCAGGCCCCCGTACTCCCCGTGCCACGCCTGCACCACCAGCGCGTCGCACGGCAGCGGCCACGACGGCGGTGCCTCCAGCCCCAGCGCCTCGATCTCCTCGCGCGCGAACAGCGGGTCGTGCACATACGCCGTCGCGCCTGCCGCCACCAGCGCGTTGTACAACCCGAACGCGCTGCTGTGCCGCCACTCCTTCACCCCCGCGCGATACGCCAGCCCCAGCACCACCACGGTCGCTCCGTCCAGCCCGCCCATCGCGGCGGATAGCCGAGAAACGGCGTAGTGCGCCATCGCGTCGTTGATGCGGCGCGCCGCCGCCGTCAGCTCCGGCGCCACCTCCACCTCCACCGGCGCCTCCGGCGCGCCGATGAAGTACGGGTACACCGGGATGCAGTGCCCGCCCACCCCCGGCCCGGGCGCGTGGATGTGCGAGTACGGCTGCGAGTTCGCCGCCGCGATCGCCTGCAGCGTGTCCACGCCCAGCGCGTCGCCCACCCGCGCGAACTCGTTCGCCAGCGCGATGTTCACGTCGCGGTACGTCGTCTCCAGCAGCTTGCTGTACTCCGCCGTCTCCGCGTCCCGCACCTCCATGATCTCCGCGTCCAGCGTCTCCCCGTAGAACCGCACCGCGAGCGCCGTGCTGCGCGCGTCCACCCCGCCGACGACCTTCGGATAGATGCGCAGGTCACGCAGCACCGTGCCCGACGACACGCGCTCCGGCGAGAACGCCAGCGCGACGTCCGCCGGCGCCGCGTATCCCGTCGCCCGCGCGATGCGCCCGCCGACGCGGTGGCGCGTCGTCCCCACCGGCACCGTCGTCTCGACGATCACCAGCGCGCCCCGCCGCAGGTGCGGCGCGATCGCGTCCACCGCCGCGTCCAGCAGCGTGAAGTCCGGCCGCTGCGCCACGTCGATGTCCACCGGCACGATGAGGACGACGGCCTCGGCGCCCGCGACCGCCTCGCGCGCGTCCGTCGTCGCCCGCAGCTTCCCGCTGACGACGAGCCCCGGCAGCTTCTCGTCCAGCCCCGGCTCCCCCGGCAGCGGGTTGTGCTTCGCGTTGATCTCGTCGACACGCCGCTGCGAGATGTCGTACCCGGCGACGTCGTGCCCCTTCGACGCGTACTGCACCGCCAGCGGCACGCCGATCTTCCCCAGCCCGGCGACGCAGATCCTCATCGCCCCAGCGTCACCGGCCCGCCCGTGCGCGCCGAGCGGACCAGCGCCTCCGCCGCCGCCATCGCCGCCAGCGCGTCGTCCGCTGTCACGGCCACGGGCGCCTCCCCGCGCACCGCCGCGACGAACGCCTCGATCTCCAGCCGCAGCGGCTCGCGCTTCTCCACCGGCAGCACCGTCGCGGCGCCCTCGCTCACGCCCTTCAGGTGGCGCGCCGCCCAGTCGCCCGGCTCCGACGCCACATGCGCGTTCTCGTAGAATCGCAGCTCGCGCGCCAGGTAGTCGACGACGAACATCCCCCGCTCACCCAGCACCGACAGCTCGCGGATCTTCGTCGGCGTCAGCCAGTTCACGTCCAGCACGCCCACCACGCCGTCCTCGAAGCGCAGCAGCCCCGCCAGCATGTCCTCGTGCTCCGTCGCGATGCGCTGCTCCGTCTCCGCCTGCACGCGCGCGACGTCGCTCTCCAGCAGGAAGCGCATCACGTCGATGTCGTGGGGCGCCAGGTCCAGCACCACGCCCACGTCGCGCACCCGCTCCGGGAACGGCCCGACGCGCCGCGCGTGCGCCTGGAACACGCGCCCAAGCTCGCCCGCCCGCAGCCGCCGCTTCAGCTCCACCACCGCCGGGTTGAAGCGCTCGACATGCCCGGCCGTCAGCACGACGCCGGCCGCGGCTGCCATGTCCCGCAGCCGTTCGCCCTCCGCGATCGTCGCCGCCAGCGGCTTCTCCACCAGCACCGGCACCCCGCGCTCGATGAGGGCCGCCGCCACGTCGGCGTGCGCGCGCGTCGGCACGGCCACGCTCGCCAGGTGCGGGCGCTCCTCCGCCAGCATGCGGGCGACGTCGCCGTAGCCCCGCGCCGTCCGCCCCCGCGTCGCCGCCTCCACCCGCCGCGCGTCCGTATCGACGACGGCCGCCAGCTCCACGCCCGGCACGTCGGCATAGACGCGCGCGTGGTTCGCGCCCATCGCCCCCAGACCGATGACGGCAGCCCGCAGCGTGCTCATGCGCCGCAGTGTACTTCGGCCCGGCGCCGCGGAGCGATCAGTAGAAGCCCGGCTGCACCGTCCCGTCGTCGCCCCAGCCGACATCCGGCGCGTAGATGTAGATGAGCGCGATCAGCCACGCCAGGCTCGCGATCCCGGCGAGCACGATCACGGACCACACGATGAGCTTCGGCTGCGACGCCGTACCGAGGTCGATCCATCGCCAGAACAGCAGCGCGGGGATGCCGAGGATCGGCACGTATCCCGCCAGCGCCACCAGCAGCGGGCGCGTGCCGGCGAAGCTGAGGATGAAGCCCGCGACGCACGACGCCATGATCAGCCCCACCGACAGCAACGAGACGAAGAGGTTCGCCAGTTCGTCGAACAGCTTCCACCAGAAGCCGCGCGAAGGCAGCTCGTACGCGTCCGGATGCGCGTCCTTCCGCCGCCCGCGCCGCTGCCACGCCTGGTCAATCTCCAGTTCGTCGAGCCGTTCGTGAATCGGGTTGCGCCAGAATCCCACGCCGGCAATCATCCGCCGCCGCGTCCGCCGCTGTCAACGCGCCCTCACACGCTCGCCAGCACCGCCTCCGCGATCGCCTCCACGTCCGCATCGGACAGCGATGGGTGCACCGGCAACGACAGCACTTCCCCCGCCAGCCGCTCCGCCACCGGCGCCCGCACGTCCGTGAACCCCAGGGTCCGGTACAGCGGCTGCTCGTGGATCGCCGCCGGATAGAACACCCCCGTCTCGAT
>DATMAH010000129.1:0-8293 GCA_035583735.1 Dehalococcoidia bacterium | reverse complement strand
GAGAGCTTCTCCTCCCGTGGGCGGTAGAGGAGCACGACGTAGAGGACGACGCCGATGGCGGCGAGGCCGATGGCCGCCCACAGCACCGTCTCGAGCGCGCTCTCGCCGGATTCCCGCGTGCGCACGATCACCCTCCGGGGCCTGAGCAGCCCTACGGGGATCATCGGATGCGCCGCGCAGGTGAGAAGGGGCGCCCGCCCCTGTTCGGGAGGGGGCGGGCACCCGCCTGCTATTCGACCGTGACGGTCTTCGCCAGGTTGCGGGGCTGGTCGACGTCGCAGCCGCGCCTGATGGCGATGGCGTACGAGAGGAGCTGCAACGGCACGGCGGTGAGCAGCGGATAGAGCAGCGGGGTCGTGCGCGGCAGCTCGATGGCGACGTCGCACGTGCCGGCGATCTCGGCGTCGCCGCGGGAGACGATGCCGATGACGTAGCCGTCACGGGCGCGCACCTGCTCGATGTTGGAGAGCATCTTCTCGCGGGTGCCATCGTCGACGGCGAGGGCGACGACGGGCATGTGCTGGTCGATCAGGGCGATGGGGCCATGCTTCATCTCGCCGGCGGGATAGCCCTCGGCGTGGATGTAGCTGACCTCCTTGAGCTTCAGCGCGCCCTCCATGGCCATGGGGTACTGGAGGCCGCGGGCGAGGAAGAGGAAGTTGTTGCGGCTGGCGACGCGGGCCGCGATCTCCGTCACCTGCCGCTCGACCTTGAGGGCGTCGCCGATGAGCGACGGGATGTGGGCGAGATCGGCGAGCAGCGCGGCCGTCGCGGACGCATCGAGGGCGCCGCGCACGCGCCCGACGTGGCAGGCGAGGAGGTAGAGCGCCGTCATGGAGGCGGTGAGCGTCTTGGTGCTGGCGACGGCGACCTCGGGGCCGCAGCGCGTGAGCACGAAGCCATCGGCGACGCGGGTGGACTGCGCGCCGGGCGTGTTGCAGATGGTGATCTGCGGCGCGCCGCGCTGCTTCGCGTCGGCCATCGCTTCGAGCGTGTCGACGGTCTCGCCGGACTGGGCGACGGAGACGACGAGCGTGTCGGGGCCGATGAGGGCGTCGCGGTAGCGGAACTCCGACGAGTTGTCGACCTCCGCCGGGATGCCGGCGATGCGCTCGAAGTACGTGCGGCCGACCATGGCGGCGTGCATGCTGGTGCCCATGCCGATGAGCATGACGCGCGAGACGCTTCTCAGGACGTCGTCGCCCAGCGCGACGTCCTCGAGGTCCACGGACGGCGGGTCGAACAGGGCGCGGCCGCGGAAGGTGTCCATCACGCACTGCGGCTGCTCCATGATCTCCTTGAGCATGAAGTGCTTGTAGGCGCCGCGGGCGGCGGAGACGGCGTCGAACGGGACGTGCTGCGGCGTTTTGGCGATCGGCTGTCCGGTGAAACGGAGGTACTCGGCGCCGGACGGCGAGACGACGGCGATCTCCCCATCGTCCAGGAAGGCGACGCGCTGCGTCTCCGGCAGGAGCGCCGAGAGGTCGCTGGAGACGAACATCTCGCCGTCGCCGTAGCCGACGACAACACCGCCGGCGTTGCCCGCGCGCGCGGCAAGCATCCGTCCCGGATCGCGCGCGCCCATGACGACGATGGCGTGCGCGCCCTCGATGCGAGCGAGGGTGCGGCGAAACGCCGTCAGCAGGTCGTCGCCCTCGTCCATGTATGTCTCGATGAGGTGGGGGAGGATCTCGGTGTCCGTCTCCGAGCGCAGGTGGTGGCCACGCGCGGCCAGCTCGCCGCGCAGCGCCAGGTAGTTCTCGATGATGCCGTTGTGGATGACGACGATCTCGCCACGGCAATCGACGTGCGGGTGCGCGTTGTCGGTGGTGGGCTTGCCGTGTGTCGCCCAGCGGGTGTGGCCGATGCCGGTGCTTCCCTCCGGGTACGCGCCCTCGAGGGCGGAGCGCAGGGCAGAGAGCTTGCCCGCGCCCTTGGCGACGGCGATGGCCGGGCCGCCATCGGCGACGGCGATGCCGGCGCTGTCGTAGCCGCGGTACTCCAGGCGCTGGAGGCCGTCGAGCAGGAGCGGCGCCGCATCACGCTCGCCCGTATAGCCGATGATGCCGCACATCAACCCACCTCCTGCGCGGGGACGCGCGTCGTGCTGTGGCGCTGTGGATCTGACGGTAGGGCACGGCTGACGCACCGGGCGTGCAGGCGCAGGGCGCACGCGTGGCGATTCCGTTCGATCTGCATGGTGTCTCCTCTCGCGCGGCGTGCGCGCGCGGCCATCCGCGCGGCCGTCCTCGACGGGGGCGCGTGCGATGTGGCGATGGGATGCGAGAGGAGGAGGCGGCGCGTGTGTGCCGCCTGCACGCTGGACGGTCTTTGTCGGGCGCTTTCGCTGCCCGGTTTGCCCCGTCCATCACGACCGTGCTAGCCGAGAGGCCATCCGCCGAGTCTTTCGATGAGCCTCTGCCTCGTCACCCTGCCCGCGTGGGGCGAGGGCCTGGCGCTTGCTGCTTGTGTGGTTGCGCCTCCTGCTCGCGAGGCCTCCTTTCCGCTAGCGGATGGACTCGAAGTCCACCCACGACTTTCCGTTCGTCGCCAGCGCCAGCTCGGCGCCGGTCACCGGGGATTGTACTGCGCCGCGCAGGACCGTCAATACGTCGCGCATGGCCGACGCGAAGGCGATGGGGACGCCGAGGGCGCGCTGCAGGTCGTCCGGGGTACGGTCGTCGAGGAAGCGGCGGCCGGTGTAGTCGAGCGAGTAGCGGGGCAGCAGCACGAGGTCGGACGGCGCGGCGGCGCGCAGGGCGTGCTCGATATCGGAGGAGACGAGCAGGCCGGAGACGTTCACCCGGGGGCCGAAGAAGCGGTTCTCGACGGGCACGACGCGGAGATCGACGCCGGCGAACGCGCCGGCTTCTTCGGCGAGCGCGCGCATCACCGGGGCGATGAGGGTGCCGCAGGCGATGGTCGCGCGGCGGACGTGGCCCGGGGCGATCAGGCGGGCGCGCACCTGGTCACGCGCGAGGCCCTGTCCGCCGAGGCGGGGACTGGCGGCGCCGCGCCGAGCGCGCCGCCAGTCGTCCAGGAGGGAGCGCGTCATGCCGATGCCGTTCTCGTACTGGTCGAAGCCGTCGTAGTGCTTGGCGGGCGGCAGCGGGACGCCGGCGGTGATGTAGTACTCGTCGGCGAGGTAGAGCAGCGTGCGTCCGTGCTCGCGGCGGAAGCGGCGCTGGTACGGCGTCACCTGCTCGATGACGGCGCGCGCGTGCGCAGGCGTGCAACCTTCGACCTCGGCGGCGTGGGCGCCGCGGGCGATGCGCTCCTCCGCCGTCATCGTCGCGCCGACGGGGACGACGGAGATGGTGCGCACGGTGGGGTAGAGCGCCGCCAGGTCGGAGATCGTGCGGTCGAGCGCGGCGCCGTCGTTCACGCCGGGGCAGAGCACGACCTGGGTGTTCGCCTCGATGCCGATCTCGCCGAGGCGCCGCAGTTGCGCGCAGATGTCTGGCGCCGTGCGGTTACCGAGCAGGTAACGCCGCAGCTCGACGTCGGTGGCGTGGACGGAGACGTTGAGGGGCGAGAGCCGCTGCTCCTCGAGACGGCGCCAGTCGTCCTCGGTGAGGTTGGTGAGCGTGACGAAGTTGCCGTGGAAGAAGCTCAGGCGATAGTCGTCGTCCTTCACGTACAGCGTCTTGCGCATGCCCCTGGGGTTGCCCTTGAGGAAGCAGAAGAAGCAGGCGTTGTTGCAGGTGCGGACGCCGTCGAACGCCGCGTCCTGGAAGTCGACGCCGAGGTCTTCGTCGGGGTGCTTCTCGATCTCGACGATGAGCGGCTCGCCGGCGCGGACGACCTCCATCTCGATCGCGGCGTCTGCGGCCCGGAACTGGAAGTCGACGGCGTCACGCAGCGGCTGGCCGCCGATGGCGACGACGCGGTCGCCCGGGCGCAGGCCGATCTCGTCGGCGATGGAGCCGGGGCGGACGCGGTCGATGAGGCCGCCCTCGTTCGGGCGCCGCGCCGCGGGGCGGCGTGCGACCTCGGTCATCGCGGCTCTCCGGCGCCGCAAGCGGCACGTCGTGGCAGAACGATGGAGGTCGTGGCGGTCATGGGTCCCTGGTGACGTCAGCGGGCGAGCGCCCGGAGGCGCCGCACGACCTCGTCGATGACGTAGTCGGGGGTGGAGGCGCCGGCGGCGACGCCGACGTTCTCGTGGCCGGCGAGCCAGGCGGCATCGATCTCGTCGGCGGACTCGACGTGGTAGGTCTCGATGCCGCGCTCGCGCGAGACCTCGGCGAGATGGCGCGTGTTGGCGCTCTCGCGGCCGCCGACGACGACCATGAGGTCGACCTCCGCCGCGAGCTCTTCGGTGGCCGCCTGCTGGCTGGTGGTGGCGTTGCAGAGCGTGTTGATGACGCGCAGCTCGCTGATGCGGTCCATGTGGACGGAAAGCAGCTTCTGCACGAACGTCGCGAAGTGGTCTTCGGTCTCGGTGGTCTGGGAGAGGACGGCGATGCGCGACGGCATCCAGTCCGGCAGCGGGGCGTCCAGTTCGTCGGCGGAGCGCATGGTGACAACCTTGCCGCTGGCCCAGCCGAGGATGCCGCGCACCTCCTTGTGGCCGGGGTCGCCGAAGACGATGAGGCCGAAGCCCTCGTCGACCACCTTGCGGGCCCACTGCTGGGCGCGCGTGACGATGGGGCACGTGGTATCGACGATGCGGGCGCCGCGCGCCTGGAGGGCGGCGAGCACGTGCGGGCCAACGCCGTGCGCGGTGATTGCGACGGGGCGCTGGACGTCGATCTCGTCGAGGGTGGCGACGACGTCGACGCCGCGTTCGCGGAGCTCCAGGACGACCTGCGGATTATGTACAGTCGAGCCGAGGCTGGTGATGGGGCCCAGCTCCCCGGCCGCTACCTCCATCATCTCGACGGCGCGGCGCACGCCCATGCAGAACCCGAGTTCGCGTGCCTTGATGACCCGCATGCGCTCCTTCCGGCGCGGTCGTTGCGCCAGTGCAGTATAGCCAGCCGTAGCGCGGCGCCGGCCGTGCGGCATGCAGGGACGGCATCGGCCAGGCGGACGCAGCAAGCGGCGCCCGATGCGGGCGCCGCTGCTGCTCGGCGGTACCGAGAGTTGCGCTACTGCTCCATCGTCAGCGCGGCGATCTTCCAGACGCCGCCGACGTCGCGCCAGGTGGCGCTGGCGGTGAACTCCTGGTCGCCGGTGAACTTCACCTTGAAGAGGTGGTCGTCGCCCTGCTGCTCGTGGCTCAGGATGTCGAAGCCGGTGAGCGCGGGCATGGCGCCCATGCCGCCACCACCGCCGGCGCTGGCCATCACCTGCGCCATGGCTTCGGGCGTGAGGTCGCTCATGATGCGCATGAGGTCGCCGGCGAGCAGGGCCTGGCAGTTCTGCTTGACGGCCTCTTCGACGGGAATGTCTGGCACGTTGTCCCTCCTGGCGCGCGCGATCGGTGGCCCCGGCGGCGCCGGTGCGCGAGGCGAGCGGATCATATGACCAGCGCGGCGGACAGTCAATTTGTCCGGCGTCTTGCCGGGCATCGCCAGCACGCCCGGATGCCGCCGGGGCCAGGAACGGCCGTTTGGGCCGCGCAGGTGGCGGCGCGATACCCCCTGCCGCGCCTCCACCGTGCGGCACCAGCCATCCCAGCACCCGACCCCGCCGCTGTTCTCTGCTGTTCAAGGTGACTCTGTCCTTCATGGTGTGACAGCATCACTGCCCGGTCCGGGTGGGACACGTTCACTGCCCATCTACACGCCCGCGCCGATTCTTGACACGCTGGATCGGCGCCGATACGCTCCGGCTAGTGTCTGACGCATCCCGCGCTTCCGCTCCCCGTTCCACCCGCGGCCAACGAGCACTCATCGGACTGGCGATCGTCGCCTTCGCCGCCATGTCGGCGTACCTGGCGCTGGTGATCCTGACGCGGCTGGACAGCTTCTCGGGCCAGCAGATCACGATCCCGGGGCCGGTCGGAGACGTGTTGCCGGGCGTCGACGCCGAGGGCGAGAGCCAGATCCTGACGGAGCGCATCAACATCCTGGTGCTGGGCGTCGACAGGCGGCCGCACGAGGGCGAGCTGCCGGGACGCACCGACACGATGTTCATCATGACCGTCGACCCGAAGACGGAGTCGGCGAAGATCGTCGGCATCCCGCGGGACCTGCTGGTGGAGTACCCGGCGCCGGGCGGCGGGACGATAGAGGACCGCGTCAACACGATCTACTTCACCGGGGAAGAGGGTGGCTACGAGGGCGGGGGTATCGGCCTGCTGAAGGCGTTCCTCAAGCAAGAGTGGGACATCGACATCCACCGCTACGTGATCATCGACTTCGAGGGGTTCGAGGAGATCATCGACGCGCTGGGCGGCATCGATGTCGAGGTGGACGAGGCGGTGTACGACCCGTACTACTCGCGCACGGAGCTGCCGGGCGATTACTTCCCGGTGGACTTCGAGCCGGGCGTACACCACATGGACGGCGCCCACGCGCTGGCCTACGCGCGCGTGCGCTTCAGCAGCGACGACCTGGACCGCATCCAGCGGCAACAGCGCGTGATCTTCGCGACCCTGGAGAAGGCGCGCTCGCTGAACGTCTTTGACGTCACGAAGGCGGCGGACCTCTGGGCGCAGTACAAAGACACGATCGAGACGGACGTGAGCGACTTCTACATCCCGCAGTACGCGCGGCTGGCCGCGGAGGTGCAGGACAACCTGATCGCCATCTCGATCGGGCCGGCGACGACGCCGTTCACGACGCGGCTGGGCGCGTCCGTCCTGATCGGGGACGACGAGTCGATCCAGGAGATCATGGACTCGGTGTTCAAGGACGCGCCGATCTCGGGAGCGCCGGTGGCCGAGGGCGAGCCGGAGCCGGTGGCGATCGAGGTGCAGAACGGCGCGGGGGTCGACGGGCTGGCGGCGCGCGTGGTCGCCTTCCTGGCGACGAAGCCGGGGATGTCGCTGGAAGACCTGAGCTCCGGCAACGTCTTCGACGGCGCGGCGCACGAGATGTCGGAGATCATCGACCTGAGCGGGGCCAACCGCCAGACGGCGAACAACGTCGCCAAGTACCTGGGGATACCGGTGGAGCGCGTGCGGACGGCGACGGAGGCGGAACAGGGGACGCTCTCGGCGAACGGCGCGGACCTCGTCGTCATCCTGGGGTCCGACGTGGATTTCGACGCGCTGATCCAGGCCGGCGCCGAGTCCGGGGAGAGCGGCGGCTAACCGGCAAACTCCGACATCTGCGCCTTCAGCTCGTCCAGCGCGGCAATCGGTGACGGGTCGGCGCCGTTGAGGATGCCGGTGTAGTAGCTCACCCAGTCGCCGAGCTGCACCGCGAGCAGCATCTGCCCGATCACTGACGCACCGGCCACGTCCACCACCTCGACATCGATCCCGTTCGCGCGCATCTGCTTCTCCGTCAGCGCGACGCGATGCGCGTTGCGGGGATGCAGCGACGGATGCCGCAAGAGGATGGCGTGCAGCAGGGGCACGACGCGCCGGGGCAGGCCGTAGCCGACGGGCGCGTTGTGGTTCATCTCCGGCAGCTCGAGGTCGATGCCCCAGCACTTGCCGTTCTCGTTCATCTGGGTGCGCCAACGGTAGGCCACCGGCGCGAGCGCCTCGCCGCCGACGATCACGGGCAGGCGGCCGGCGAGGCGCATCGCGATCTGTTTCGCGGGGTTGTGCACGGCCGGCCTGTCCGGCGCGAGCGAAGGCGCGGCCGCGCGCATGGCATCGAGGGCGGCGGAGAACGCCGCTGATTGGTCCGGCAGCATGCGCAGCCGCGAGGCGATGTTGAGCAGCGGCGCGAAGCTCCACCCGAGCGCCGAGCGCGGCTCGTGCCGCCACTCGTATGTCAGCGAAGGGAGGCCGCGCTCGCGGGCGACGGCGGCAAGGCGGCCGCCCGTCGCGATGACGACGCAGCGCGCGCCGGCCGCGAGCGCCGCGCCGAGGGCGGCCACCGTCTCCTCCGTGTTGCCGCTGTTCGATGAGGCGACGACGAGCGAGCGCGCCCCGACGTACGCGGGCACGCCGTATCCGCGCACGAGCTCGACGGGGACGGTGGCGCCGACGGCGAGGGCGAGGCCGCGCAGCAGCGCGCCGCCGATGCCGGAGCCGCCCATGCCGAGGACAACGAGCCGGTCGCTGTCCGCGTATTCGCCGGGGAGGGCGAGCGCTTCGGCGGCGTCCCAGGCTTCGCGCATCTGGTCCGGGAGGGCGAGGATACGGTCACGAAGGCGGCTGGGGTCGAGCGCGTGGTAAGCGGCGGGCTGGTCGAGCGAGGCGCGCATGGGGCCGTTGTATGCGACG
>DATMAH010000128.1:0-2415 GCA_035583735.1 Dehalococcoidia bacterium | reverse complement strand
CTTCAGGGCGGCGAAGGCCACACGGTGTGCGGCGCCGCCTTCGCCGTACGTCTTCACGGCGCTGTCGTGGGCCTTCGACCACACCTCCTGGGCGCGCCTGTCCGAGCGCCTGATCGTGTCGGGCATCTCCTTGCGTGCGGGCATGTCTGCCTCCTCTCGGCTGCTCGGCGCCCACCCTCGGGTCACGAGGTGGGATCCAGATCGGGTGTCCCGGCGGCGCCGTGCAGCATGCGCCAGCGGCGTGGGAACGCGACGACAATGCCGCGCCCGCGCAACCGCGGCCACATCGGCAGGACACGGCGTCCGCGGCCGCGCCTGCGGAGCCGCTCCAGCTCGAGGTCGCACACGTTGTCGCCTGCTCGCCGCGGCCTGCTCATCCCATCACCTCACCCTCACTCATAGCCCCGCGCGCGTGCCGCGACCGTAAACCGGGTCGCCGCCACCTTCGCGCTTCCATATACTGAGCCAGATGCCCCTGCGATTCGCCGTCCTCGTCTTCCCTGGCACCTGGTCCGACCGCGACTGCCAGTACGTGCTGGAGCACCAGCTCGGCCAGCGCGCGGACCTGGTCTGGCACCGGGAATCGAACCTGGACGGCTACGACGCCGTCGTCATCCCGGGCGGGTTCTCGTACGGCGACCACCTGCGTACCGGCGCGATCGCCCGTTTCTCCCCGGTCATGGAAGCCGTCGTCCGCCACGCCGAGGCCGGCAAGCCCGTCATCGGCATCTGCAACGGCTTCCAGATCCTCTGCGAATCGCACCTGCTGCCCGGCGTCCTCATGCGGAACGACAGCCTGCAGTTCCGCTGCATGCCCACGTACCTGCGCGTCGAGAACGCCGAGACGATCTTCACGTCGGCGGCCCGGCAGGGGGACGTGCTGATGGTGCCGATCAGCCACGGCGAGGGGAACTACTACGCCGACCCCGAGACGGTGGCGATGCTGGAGGCCGAGGGGCGCGTCGTCTTCCGCTACGCCACGCCGGACGGCGAGGTGACCGCGGAGGCGAACCCGAACGGGTCGGTCAACAACATCGCCGGCATCATCAACGAGCGGGGCAACGTGCTGGGAATGATGCCCCACCCGGAGCGCTCCGCCGACGAGGCGCTGGGCAGCACCGACGGCCTGGTCATCTTCCGGTCGATGGTCGAGTCCGCCGTCGCCGCGGTGGCCTGAGCGCGGCGGCCGCGCGGCCCCTGGAATTGTCAAAAATCCCCTAAATCCCGGCCAAGAAACCCCTACAGAGACTCCCCTAGTTGCCGACGCTCTACATGACCAGCGGAGCAGCCGGGTGACCTGGCGAAGCCGCTGGACCGCCTGCCACCGGGGGCCGGGCGGAGTCCTCACCGGGGGTGAGGGCAGACCAGAGAATCGCCGGGCGCCCTCGGCCGGGAAGCTCCACTTGCAAGGGGGAAACGGAAGCATGCTGAAGGAACTGGCACTGCGCGCGCTCGTGGCCATCCAGGGTCTCGAGAGCAAGGTGAAGGACGAGGAAGGCCAGACGCTGGCCGAGTACGGCCTGATCATGGCGGTCATCGCCGTGTTCGTGGTCACCACGGCGGTCCTGCTCTTCCGGGGCGCGATCGTCACGGCGTTCAACAACGCGACGGACTGCCTCGACGGCACCTGCTAAGGGAAGAGCGCAAGCGACAAGGGCAGGAGGGGCCGGCGGATCGGCCCCTCTTGTTCTGAAAAGGACTAGCGATGCTGCTCTACATCATGCTCACACAGGCACTGTGGCAGGCGCGCAACCGCTTCAGCGATGAGCGTGGCCAGACGCTCGCTGAGTACGGCATCATCCTCGCCGTCGTCGCCGTCGCCGTCGTCGTCCTCGCGGTGGTCGCCTTCCGTGAGGCGATCGTCGTCGCGTTCAACTCGGCGACGGACTGCCTCGACGGGTCCTGCTAGCGGTCCCGCGCTCGCCACACCCAGACCGGGCGGGAGCCGAGGGAGGCTCCCGTCCTGCCATCTAAGGGCATCCCCTACCGCCGCGACCCCCTCCCCAACTGCCGATACTCCTCCAGCATGAATGCCCACCCTCCATTCGCTTCGCCGCAGCCGGTGGCGCCCGCCACCCGGGTGGGTCTGCCGGCCCTGCCGCTGGCGCTCGCGGGCGTGGCGCTGTTGCTGACGGCGCTGATGCTGGGCACGGCGGCCTACCGGTACGCCACTACCGGCAACGGCATCGGCGGCGACTTCCTCACCGACTACGCGGGCGGCTACATCGTCCGCACGGGCGACGGCGGCCGCCTGTACGACCTCACGCTGCAGGAGACGACGGAGCGCGCCGTCTCGCCCGCCGAGGACCCCGCGGCGGAGAACGTGAACCCGTTCGTGCTGCCGCCGGTCGCGGCGTGGCTCTTCGCGCCGCTGACGCTGCTGCCGTTCCGGGCCGCCCACCTGCTCTTCTCTGT
>DATMAH010000127.1:0-4736 GCA_035583735.1 Dehalococcoidia bacterium | reverse complement strand
CGTTGGCGGCGGCGGGCAGCGCCGACGCCTGCCGCTGGACGTCGGATGCGGCCTCGGAGGCGACATCCTTCGCCCCGGCGAGCCCCTCGCCGATCTCTTTCCAGGCCGTCTTCGGGGCCTCCGCCTCGCGCTCGAATTCCTGCACGACCTCGTTGAACTCGGACGCCAGGCGGCCGGTGTAGCGCCTGATCTCGCGGATCGTGCGGGCGACGTCCGCCATCAGGCGGGGCAGCCGCTCCGGCCCAACGACGAGCAGGGCGACGACGACGATGACGGCCAGCTCCAGCGGGCCGACGCCCATGAAGTTCATACTGGAATTGTACGTGACCGCCGATCGCCGCCCCAATCAGCGCGATGCCGCGGACACAGCGAAGCCGCCTGGCGCCAGGCGGCTTGCGCGCGTGCCTCGTGTCGCCGCGTCTACTCGTCCTCGACGCCGAGGTCCTTCAGGTAGTCGACGGCATCCTGGACGGTGGCGATCTTCTCGGCGTCCTCATCGGAGATCTCGAGCGTCTTGCCGTCCTTCGAGAACTCCTCCTCCATCGACATGATCAGCTCGACGAGGTCGAGTGAGTCGGCGTTGAGGTCATCGACGAACGACGCGCTCGGCACCACCTGGTCTTCGTCGACGCCGAGCTGGTCGACGATGATCTTGCGCACGCGCTCGAACACAGTTGCCACTGTTGGTACTCCCTCTTGTCGGTCCGCCCGGCGGTGTGTGTGTGTTGTTGCGATTCAGGGTGCGAGCGATAGGCTGACGGACCCAAGCACTCCGTTGACGAACTTCGCGGAACTGTCGCTCCCGAAGCTCTTTGCAAGTTCAACGGCCTCGTTGATGGCCACCCGAATGGGCGCCCCATTATCCATAAGGATTTCTGCAATCGCAAGACGGAGGATGTTCCTGTCGACGGCGCTCAACTGCGACACCGGCCACTGCGTCGCCGCCCGCCCGATCATCTCGTCGATCCTCTCCCTCGACTCGGCGACGCGTCCGACCAGGGCGCGCGCGAACTCGCGCTGAGCGTCGCTCAGTCCCTCGGCTTCCGCCACGCGCTCCAGCGCCGCGATCGGCTCATGCTGGGAGATGTCCGCTTCGTAGAGGGCCTGCAGCGCGGCGACGCGAGCCTTGCGGCGGGGATTCGCGCTCATCTCAGTACATCACCAGTCCGCCGTCGACGGTCAGCACGTGCCCCGTGACATATGCCGCTTCGTCGGACGCCAGGAAGACGGCGGCGGGCGCGACCTCCTCCGGCTTGCCGGTGCGGCCGAGCGCGACGAGGCGCGCGATCGCCTCGCGCTGCGCATCGGTGAGGGCCGCCGTCATCTCGGTATCGATGAACCCGGGGGCGATCACGTTCGCTGTGATGTTGCGCGAGGCGACTTCCTTCGCGATCGACTTGGTGAAGCCAATGATGCCCGCCTTCGCCGCCGCGTAGTTCGTCTGGCCGGCGTTGCCGACGATGCCGGCGACGCTGCTGACGTTGATGATGCGGCCGCCGCGCTGGCGCACCATCGGCCGGACCGCCGCCTTCGTCACGGTGAAGGTGCCCTTCAGGTTCGTATCGATCACGCGGTCCCACTCGTCGTCCGACATGCGCAGGATGAGGTCGTCCGCCGTCACCCCGGCGTTGTTCACCAGAATATCAATCCGGCCCAGGGCGCTGACCGTCTGCTCGACCAGGGCTGCGGCCGCCTTCGAGTCGGAGACGTCGCCGGCCAGCGTGATGGCGCCATTGCCGCACTCCTTCGCCGTTGCCCCCGCGGCCTCGGCGTTCGAGGCGTAGTTGATGGCGACTTGCGCGCCGTGCGCCGCCAGCGCGAGCGAGATCGCGCGGCCGATGCCGCGCGATCCGCCCGTCACGAGGGCCACCTTGCCGGTCAGGTCGAAGAGCCGGTTCACGTCGCTGTCGCCTCCAGTGCCTCCATGCCCCTGATGTTCTTCGTCGCCACGCCCGGCGCGATGCGCTTCACCAGGCCAGTGAGCACCCGGCCCGGGCCGATCTCGATGAACTCCGTCACACCCTGCGCGACCATGTACTCGACGCAGGCGACCCATCGCACCGGGTGGGTGAGCTGATACACAAGTTCGTCGGCGATCGCCGCGGGGTCCGTCAGCGGCCGCGCGGAGTCGTTGGCGACGAACGGCGCCGCCGGCGGGCGGAACGCCGTCGCGGCGACCGCTTCGCGCATGGGCTCGACGGTGCGCTCCATCAGCGACGTGTGGAAGGCGCCGGCAACGTCGAGCGTGATCGCGCGCTTTGCGCCGCGCTCCGTCGCCAGCCGGCGCGCCTGCTCGATCGCGGCGTGCGTGCCGCCGATGACGATCTGGCCCGGCGCGTTGATGTTGCACAGCTCGGCGCCGGCCTCCGCGCAGACGGCCGCCGCCGTCGCCTCGTCGAGGCCGAGCAGCGCCGCCATGCCGCCGGGGGCGAGGTCGGCAGCAGCCTGCATCAGCCGCCCGCGCGTCTCCACGAGCCGCAGCCCGTCCTCAAACGAGAACGCGCCCGCCGCCGCGAGCGCACTGTACTCGCCGAGGCTGTGCCCGGCGACGAAGGCGGGCGTGCCGGTAACGGCTCCCGCGGCCCGGGCGGCAGCGAAGCATGCATAGCTCGTGACGTAGATCGCCGGCTGGGCGTTATTCGTCAGGGTGAGCTCGGACGCCGGGCCCTCGAAGCAAAGCCTCGAGATCGGCCGGCCGAGCGTGGCGTCGGCGCGCTCGTAGACCTCGCGTGCGGCCGGCGACGACTCGTAGAGGTCGCGACCCATGCCCGCTTCCTGCGATCCCTGGCCTGGGAAGATCCACGCGAATCGGTGGTCGCTCACTGGGCCTCGTACGGCAGCGCGCCCGCGCACGCGGGGGCTCTACGGCAGTTCGGTCGAGCGCTCCGCCTTGATGGCGACCGCGCCGGCGCGCTTGTAGAAGCCGCAGCTCGGGCAGGCCGTGTGCGGCATGCGGGGCGAGCGGCACTGCGGGCAGCGGGTCAGCCCCGCCGGCTTGAGCGCGAGATGGCTGCGGCGCTTGCCCTGCCGCGCCTTCGGATACTTACGCTTTGGTAGCGGTGGCACGTGCGTGCCCTCCTTTTCTCAGTCCGGCGAAGTCTAGCGGACGGCCCGTGAAGCGGCCAGCGGCGCGGCTCAGTCGTCGGCTGCCAGCTCGGCGAGGCGCGCCCAGCGGGGGTCGGCCTGCCCGCGCGGGCATTCGTGCTCGATGCCGTCGGCGAGGATGGCGCCGCACTCCGGGCAGATGCCGCGGCAATCCTCCTCGCACAGCGGCGCCATCGGCTCCGCCATCGCCCAGTACTGGGCGATCGCTTCGCCCAGGTCCAGCATGTGCCGGTCGTCGATGCGGTACGACTCTTCCTCGCCCTCTCCAGGCACGACGCGCGCGCCGGTGTTGATGTCGTGCGTCGGCAGGTACACCTCTTCGAACGCGACGTCGACGGGCACCGTCAGCGTCTTCAGGCAACGGCTGCACTGGGCGTCCATCGTCCCGGCGACGCTTGCCCGCACGAGCACGCCCTGCGGCGTCCGGTCGAAGCGGGCGTGTCCGCGCACGTGCCGCGTCTGTCCGTCCATGCGGACGTCGTCGTCGATGTCGTATTCGCGGACCGCGCCGGTGGCCTCCTTGAGGAGCGACGCGACGTTGAATTTCATGGCTGCGGTCACCTCGTGGGGATACATGCAGCGTAGCTGGCGCGATCCGGAGGGGTCAATCGTCGCGCCGGGCGGTGTATTCACGCTTCCGCAACCTTCGCCTATAATCATCACGGCATCCCGGGCAGCCACGGCGGACCGCGACAGCGCCAACCGTCTCGCGCGGGCGGGGAGTTCTTCAATCAGCATGATCCAGATCTCAGACCTCGTGCGCCTGCAGGAGACCGACACCGCGCTCGACAGCCGGCGCGCGTCGCTGGAGGACGCCGAGTCGCGCCTGGGCGAGAGCGAGGAAGTCGAGTCCGAACGGTTGCGTGTGCAAGGACTGCGCGAGTCGCTGCGCGCCGCGCGCTCGAGTCAGCGTGACATCGAAGCGGAGGCCGACGCGCTGCGCGCGAAGATCGCGCCCGAAGAAGAGAAGCTCTACTCCGGCGCGATCAAGAACCCGCGCGAGCTGAGCGACCTGCAAGACGAGGTCGACCAGCTCAAGCGCCACCTCGCGCAGGTGGAGGACCGCAACATCGAGGCGATGTCCGGCGTGGAGCAGGCCGAGGCGGAGCTCAACGCCGCCGAGCAGCACCTGGCCGCGCTGGAGGCGGAGTGGCAGGCGGAGCAGCGGGCCCTCACCGAGAAGATCAACCGTCTGCGGGCCGAGATCGCCTCGTACGAGGAGCAGCGGGCGGAGCGCAGCTCATACGTCGACGACGAGACCCTGCGGCGCTACGAGCACATCCGGCGCGCCCACCAGGGCCGCGGCGTCGCCCAGCTCGACCGCAACCTCTGCACCGGCTGCCGCATCTCGCTGCCCGTCAGCATCGTCAACCGCGCCCGCTCGGGGAGCACGATCGTCCAGTGCCCCAACTGCGAGCGCATCCTCTACTCATAGATGCGCGCCATCGGCTACTTCCGCGAGGCTCCGGGGCCAGAAGGTGCCCTCGCCGCCCAGCACAGGGCCTTTCTCGAGTACTGTCAGCGCCACGGCTACGAAGTCGCGGGGACATTTGTGGATACGGTTAGCTCAAACGGCGGCGGGTCCGGCTTTCGCAAGCTCATCTCGTACGTGCGGGAAGGCGCGTCCGGCC
>DATMAH010000126.1:0-7698 GCA_035583735.1 Dehalococcoidia bacterium | reverse complement strand
GAGGCGCTGCGTGCCGCTGCGCTCCGCGCGGGCGCGCCGCTCGGCGGGGAGGAGGCATGATGCTGCCCGGCACGCACCACCCGCAGCCGTGCCGCGGGCGAGTCGTCGTCTGGGGGTTGCTGGCCGCGTACCCGTTCGGGGGCATGGCCTGGCAGGTGTTGCACTACCTGGCCGGCCTCCGCCGCCTCGGCTTCGACGCCTGGTACGTCGAGGACTCCGACCGCTACCTGCTGAGCGCGGACGACTTCTCGCGCACGCGCGACTGCGACGCGAACGTCGAGTTCCTGGCGCGTCACATGGAGGCGATCGGGCTCGGGCAGCGCTGGGTCTTCCGGCAGCCGCACTCGCGGACGGCGTACGGCGCACTGGACTTCGCCGGCCTCCGGCAGCTCTACGCCGATGCGGAGGCAGTCTTCAACCTCTGCGGCGCGCAGGAGCTGCTGCCGTGGCACGACGCGGTCCGCTGCCTCGTGTACGTCCAGACCGACCCGGTGCACGACCAGGTGCGCGTGGCGAGCGGCGACCAGGAGAAGATCGCCGAACTCGACCGGTACCGGCACCTGTTCACGTACGGCGAGAACCTGGGCGAGCCCGACTGCCTCGTCCCGATTGAGCGGTACCGGTGGCACAAGACGCGCCCGCCCGTGTGCGTCGACTGGTGGGAGGGCCCGCCGCCAGCGGACGACGCGCCGTTGACGTCGGTGCTGAAGTGGCAGCACGAAGCGAAGGACGTGCACTGGCGGGGGACGACGTGGCACTGGAGCAAGCACCTGGAGTTCCAGCGCTTTATCTCCGTCGCCGAGGACGCGGCAATGCCGCTGGAGCTCGCGATCTCCGCCGTGCCGGCAGGCGACCTGGAGGAGCTGCACGCCCGCGGCTGGCGCACGCGGCCATCGTCGTCCGTGGCCGACCCGGCGGCGTACCGCGAGTACATCCGCGGCTCGCGCGGCGAGTTCACCGCCGCCAAAGAGCAGTACGTAGCGCCGCGCAGCGGATGGTTCAGCGATCGCAGCGTCTGCTACCTGGCGAGCGGGCGGCCCGTGATCACCCAGGAGACCGCCTTCTCGAAATACGTGCCGGTGGGCGAGGGACTCTTCGCGTTCGAGACGGTGGAGGGCGCGCGCGCGGCGATCGATGCGGTGGGTGCGGACTACGTGCGCCACTCTTCGCGCGCAGGCGAAATCGCGCGCGCGTACTTCGGAGCCGAGCGTGTGCTGGCGGACATGATGTCCGTCGTCGAAAGCGTGGCCGTATGACGTCGCGCCTGCGCATCGTGGTGACCGGGCTGATCGCGCAGTACCCGCTGGGCGGCGTGACGTGGGACTACGTGCAGTACGCCGCCGGCCTCGCGCGCCTCGGCCACGATGTCTTCTATATCGAAGATACGGGGCAGTGGCCGTACAACCCGTCCGAGGGCGGCCTGTCGAAGGGATGCGCGTTCAATGTGTCGTACCTCGCGTCGGTGATGGAGCGCTTCGGGCTGCGGGACCGCTGGGCGTACCGGTTCCCATGGCAGTCGCAGTGGTTCGGCCTCTCGGACGCAGCACGGCGCGACGTGTTGGAGTCCGCCGACCTGCTGATCAACGTGTCCGGGACGCTGGGACGCCCGGAGGAGTACCGCGGGGTCGAGCGGCTCGCCTACATCGACAGCGATCCCGTGTTCACGCAGGTGAAGGTCGCGCGCGGCCAGCACGACCTGCGCACGATGATCGACGGTCACGACGTGCAGTTCAGCTTCGGCGAGCGCCTGGGGCCGGACGTGCCGGATACCGGCCACACGTGGCTGCCGACGCGGCAACCCGTGCTGCTGGACGAGTGGCGCACGGATGGCCTGGCACCACGCGATGCCTTTACAACGGTGATGAACTGGACCAGCTACAACGAGGTCTCGTACGCCGGCAGGAGCTATGGCCAGAAGGACGTCGAGTTCCGCCGCTTCATCGACCTGCCCGAGGCCGTAGCGCCCGCGACGCTTGAGGTGGCGCTCAGCGACGGGCGGACGCGGCACGCGCCGCGAGAGCTGCTGCGCCATCGCGGCTGGCGCGTCGTCGAGCCGGACGACGTGTGCGGCGATGTCGAGAGCTATCGCTCGTACATCCGGTCCTCGCTCGCGGAGTGGAGCGTGGCCAAGAACGGCTATGCCGGCGGCTCCGGATGGTTCAGTTGCCGCTCGGCGTGCTACCTGGCGGCGGGGCGTCCCGTCGTCGTGCAGGACACCGGGTTCTCGTCCGTGCTGCCCTCGGACGCCGGTATTGTTGCGTTCTCGACCTTCGACGAGGCGGTCGCCGCCATCGCGGACGTGCGCGCGCGATATGACATGCACGCGAAGGCCGCACGCGAGATCGCCGAGACGTACTTCGACTCCGCGAAGGTGCTGACGTCGCTGGTCGAGCGCGCGATGCACGGTGCGCCCGTCGTGCAGGGAGCCGTGCGATGACGCGGGTGCTGGTCGCGGGATGGTTCAGCTTCGAGGGCATGGGCGCCACCGCCGGCGACATCATCAGCCGCGACCTCGCGTGCGAGTGGCTGCGGTCGGCGGGACATGACGTCGACATCGCCGTCGCGCCGCCGTTCACGGGGGGCGTGGACTGGCGCGGGGTGGAGCCTGCGGACTACGCGCAGGTGGTGTTCGTCTGCGGGCCGTTCGGCAACGGCTGGCCCGTCGCGGAGTTCCTCGACCGGTTCCGCGGCTGCCGCCTCGCCGGCCTCAATCTTTCGATGATCGAGCCTGTCGAGGTGTGGAACCCCTTCGATGTCCTCATCGAGCGAGACAGCTCTCGCAGGGCGCGGCCCGACCTCACGTTCATCGCACCACCCGCGCGCGTTCCCGTTGTGGGCGTCGTGCTCGTGCACCCCCAGAGCGAGTATGCCGGAGCGATGCATCAGGAGGCGAACGATGCGGTCGCCCGGCTGGTGGCATCGCGCGAACTCGCGGCGGTACCGGTCGATACGCGCCTCGACGTGAACGAGACCGGCCTCCGCACACCTGCCGAGGTCGAATCGCTCATCGCGCGGATGGACTGCGTCGTGACGACACGGCTCCACGGCATGGCGCTGGCCATCAGGTGCGGCATCCCACCGCTGGTCATCGACCCGTTCGCGGGCGGCCGAAAGGTGCAGGCGCAGGCGCAGGCGCTGGGCTGGGACGTCGCCTTCACCGCCGACAGCCTGGACGACGAGCGGCTGTCGCAGGCGCTCGACTATTGCCTGAGCGACGCCGCCCGGCGGGAGGCGATGCGCGTGCGCGACCGGGCGATACGCGCCGTCGAGCGCACGCGCGATGAGTTCGTGCGGGAGCTCGCGCGCGTGATGGAGAGGACGGTCTGATGGCGCGCATCGTCCTCGGCTCCTACATGGTGCGGTACCCGCTCGGCGGGATGATGTCGTGGGTGCTGCAGTACATCGTCGGCTTCCAGCGCCTGGGCCACGAGATCTGGTTCGTCGAGAAGGCGGGGTACGCCAACTCGTGCTTCGACCCCATCAAGAACCAGATGAGCGACGACTGCACGTACGGCACGTCCGTGCTCAACGAATTGCTGTCGCGCTTCGGGCTGGAGGACCGCTGGTGCTTCGTCGACGCCGCCGACGAGTACCACGGCGTGCCGCGCGCGCGCATCGAGGCCGTCCTGCGCTCGGCCGACGTGTTCGTGGACATGGGCACCCACGGCGCGTGGCTCGAACAGGCGGCCGGCGCCGGCATGCGTGTGCTCGTCGACGGTGAGCCGGGCATGACGCAGATGAAGTGGCAGAAGCGCCTGGACGCCGGCGGCACGCTCGATGCCTACGACCGCTACTACACGACCGGCCGCAATATCGGCACGGAGGGCAGCTCCGCGCCCGCGGCGGGGCGCGAATGGCGCCACATCTTCCACCCGGTGGTGTGCGACCTCTTTCCCGCGGCGCCGCCGCCTGACGAGCGCGCGCCGTACACGACCGTCATGAACTGGCAGTCCTACGAGCCGGTGACGTATCGCGGGCGCACCTACGGCCACAAGGACACCGAGTTCGAGAAGTTCATCGGCCTGCCGGCGCGGTGCTCCGCGCAATTCGAGGCGGCGATCTCGGGCGCGAACGTCCCGTACGGCCGGCTTACGGCGGCCGGGTGGCAGACGCGCGACGCGCACGCCGTCACGATCTCGTTCGACTCGTTCCGGGACTACATCGCCGGCTCGAAGGGCGAGTTCAGCGTCTGCAAGAACGGCTACGTCGCGACGAACAGCGGGTGGTTCAGCGACCGCGGCGCCGCGTATTTGGCCAGCGGGCGCCCTGTCGTGCAGCAGGAGACGGGGTTCAGCGCGCACCTGCCGTGTGGCGAAGGCCTGTTCGCCGTCCGCGATGTCGACGAAGCCGCGGCCGCGATCGACGAGGTCGAGCGCGACTACCAGCGTCATGCGCGGCGGGCGCGGGAGATCGCGCGCGAACGCCTCGACGCCACGGTCGTGCTGGGAGGGTTTCTCCGTGAACTCGGCGTCTAGGCGCAACGGCGAGCGGCTACGCATCGTCGTCCTCGGGTACGTCGTCCGCTGCCCGATCGGCGGGGTGGCGTGGCACTACATGCAGTACGCTATCGGCCTTGCCGCCCTTGGTCACGATGTCTGGTACGTCGAGGACAGCGGCGACGACGAGTGGGCGTGTTACGACCCGGGCACCGGGCTCACAGGTCCTGACCCGGCGGTTGGGCTTCGATTTGCGGCTGATGCCTTCGCCCGCGCGGGATTCGGCGACCGCTGGGCCTACCATGACGCGCTTGGCGGAAGCTGGCATGGCCCGGCGGCGCATGCCGTTGTCGATGCCTGCCGGACGGCCGACCTGGTGATCAACGTCTCGCACGCGAACGTGTTGCGGCCATGGCTGCTCGACGTCCCGGTCCGCGTACTCATCGATACGGATCCGGCGTTCACACAACTGCGGCATCTCACGGATGACGCCCGGCTACGACGTGCGCTTCTCCATAACGCCTTCTTCACGTTCGGCGAGAACATCGGCCGGAGCTCGTCCGTCCCCGGCGACGGCCTGCGCTGGTTGCCGACGCGGCAGCCGGTTGCGCTGCACAAGTGGCGCGTCACACCCGGACGCCCGGGCGCCCCGTTCACGACCGTGATGCAATGGGACGCCTACCCGGCGATCGAGCACCGCGGCACCAGGTACGGGATGAAATCGGACGGGTTCGAGGAGTTCCTCTCGGTCCCGGCGCGGACGGAGGAGACGCTCGAGATGGCGCTGGGAGGGGAGTCGGCGCCGCGGCGCCGGCTCGAGCGTCACGGCTGGAAGCTGCGTAACTCCCTGGAGCCGACACGCGACCCGTGGACCTACCAGCGCTACATCCGCAGCTCGAAAGGCGAATTTAGCGTCGCCAAGCACGGCTACGTTGCTGCGCGAAGCGGCTGGTTCAGCGAGCGCACCGCGGCATATCTCGCGAGCGGACGCCCCGCCGTCGTACAGGACACGGGCTTTAGCGATTGGCTCAGCACCGGGCTCGGAGTCGTCGGGTTCACCACAGCCGATGAGGCAGTGGAGGGTTTGCGTGCCGTGTCCGGGAGCTACGAGGCGCACTGCAAGGCGGCCCGCGAGATCGCGGAAGCGTACTTCGACGGGAGGACGGTGCTGTCAAACCTGATCGATTCGGCGAGGGCGGTTGCGAAGAGTCGGCCTGTTGGGCCGACGGGAGACGTGGCATGAGGGCACTGATAGCAGGCGGCGGAGGCTTCATCGGTTCGCACCTGTGCGAGCGGTTGCTTGGCGAAGGGCATGAGGTGATCTGCGTCGACAACTTCATCACCGGGCGCCGGACGAATGTCGCCCCACTGCTGGAGCACGCCCGGTTCACGCTGGTCGAGTCGGACATCATCGGCGGACTCCCGGACCTGCCCACTGTTGACCACGTGTACCACCTCGCCAGCCCGGCCAGTCCGCCCGGCTACAAGCGCTACCCCATCGAGACGTTGCGCGTGAACAGCGAGGGCTCGCGGCACCTGCTCGAGCTGGCGCTCCGCGACGGCGCCCGCTTCCTCTACACCAGCACCTCCGAGGTGTACGGCGACCCCCTGGAGCATCCGCAGCGCGAGGAGTACCGCGGGAACGTTAGTTCCATCGGCCCGCGGTCCATGTACGACGAGGCGAAGCGGTACGGCGAGGCGCTCGTCACGGCGTACCACCGCGACCTTGGCGCGGACGCGCGCATCGTGCGCATCTTCAACACGTACGGCCCGCACTCCGATCCAGAGGACGGGCGGCTCATCCCCAACCTGATCACCCAGGCGCTGCGGCGGGAGCCAATGACCATCTACGCGGACGGACAGCAGACCCGCTCGCTGTGCTACGTCTCGGACCTCGTCGACGGGCTGGTGCGCATGATGGAGAGCGCGGAGACCGCGGGAACGGTGGTGAACCTCGGGAATCCGGAGGAGCACACGGTCCTGGAGTACGCCGAGCTGATCCGCGAACTCACAGGGAGCGCCTCCGAATTCGTCTTCACGCAGCCGGCGGTCGGCGATGACCCGCAGCGGCGCCGCCCGGATATCTCGCGCGCACGTTCGCTCTTGCAATGGGGGCCGCGTGTCAGTCTGCGGGAGGGACTCTCGCTCACGGTCGAGTACTTCCGTCACGAACTTGCCTCGCCGGCCCCGGAGCCGCCGCCCGCGTGGCTCAAGCGCGAGCGCGTGGCTGCCGAGGCGGGAGGCCCGGAATGAGGGTGCTCGTCACGGGCGGTGCGGGGTTCATCGGCAGCCATCTCGTCGACGCGCTCGTCGCGCAGGGCGACGATGTCGTCGTCCTCGACAACTTCAAGCGGGGGCGCCACGAACACATCGACGACCACGTCCGCTCTGGCGGGGTGCGCCTCATCACGGGAGACATCCGCGACGAGGAGACCGTGGCCGGCGCGATGGACGGCGCCGAGCTCGTGTATCACCTCGCGGCGCAGTCGAACGTGATGGGCGCCGTCGAGGACATGGACTACTCGTTCAGCACGAACGTCGTCGGCACGTACATCGTGCTGAAGTGCGCGGCCGCGGCCGGCGTCAGGCGCGTCGTCTTCTCGTCGTCCCGGGAGGTCTACGGCGACCCCAATGAGATCCCCGTGCGCGAGGATGCCCCGCTGGTCGCGAAGAACCCGTACGGCGCCAGCAAGCTCGCGGGCGAAGCCTACTGCCGCGTGTGGCAGGAGACGACCGGCCTCGACTGCATCGTGCTGCGCTTCGCGAACGTCTACGGGCCGCGCGACCGCGACCGCGTCATCCCCAGATGGCTGACGCGGGCGAGCGAAGGTGACGCGCTCGAGGTCTACGGCGGTCACCAGGTCATCGACTTCGTCTGGGTCGGGCAGGCCGTGCGTGCGTTGCTGGCGGCCGCCACGTGCGTGAACGGCGGACCGGTGAACGTCGGCAGCGGCGCCGGCACGCCGATCATCGACCTTGGCGAGCGTATCCTGGCGCTGACGAACGCGCGCTCGGAGCTGCGCGTGCTGCCGCCGCGGAGCATCGAAGTCGTCCGGTTCGTAGCCGATGTCAGCCGCATGCGCTCGGTGCTGGGGATCGAGCCCGAGGGTGATCCGCTGGCGCAACTCCCCCAGACTAAGCGCGCCGTGGCCCCGGCGCCCTGAGCTACTCGCCGGCCGCGCCGTCGCTCGTCCCGCCCTGGTCCGACAGTCCCGGCGGAGTCGCCGGCGGTCCCGGGGTGCGCGTCGATTCGGGCCGCCCG